>CALCNF010000473.1 GCA_937897815.1 uncultured Pseudomonadota bacterium
CTTCAAACTTATCCGTATAGCCAATGTAGAAGTTGGCGTAGATGTCACAGTCGTAACAGGAGACCGTGTAGATCAGGTCGCTGATCCCGTCCGCCTCCTCCTGGGTCCTGAGCGACGCTAAGCCCAGATATCCGCTCTCCATACACGTGTCCTCAGCCGCCGTAGCTTTGATGAGCTCTGGGGTCGCGCACGCCGCAAAGTATGCCCCCTCTACGACCGCCGCGGCGCAGTCTTGATCGTCGCAATCCGAGTCCACCCCGTCTCCATAGGTGTCTCCGGCCCACGGATGAACCTCCGGGTCCGTGTCGTCGCAGTCGTCCCCACCGCAGTCCGAGGAGAGATAACCGTCCTGGTCGGAATCGCAATCGACAAGACAGTCTGAAGAACACAGGTCTCCGCTTTCAGCGTTTCCGTCGTCGCACACCTCACCCTCGTCGATGACCGCGTTGCCACAGCAGACCTCGAGAGGGGCTGAGACACAGCCCATTTCCGGTTCGCAGATGTCATACACGCAGAGCGTGCCGCTCGCACACAGGGAGTCGCTCGGCACATGACTCACCGAATCGCTCGCTTCCTCACAGCTATCGACGGTGCAGTCGATGCCATCATCAATGAGGGGCGGTTCCCCAGTGATGCAGCCGTGAATCGAATCACACGTCTCGAGCCCATCACAGAACAGCCCATTATCGCAGACCACAGGATCACCCGCGACGCAGGAGCCCAGCGAACAGGCCTCGCCAACGGTGCACGCATCCCCGTCATCACACACGGCGTCGTTCGCCTCATGGGCGCAGCCACCGCCGGCCGCGCAGACGTCCGTCGTGCACACCTCCTGGTCTTCACAGTCAGGCCCGAAAGGCAGAGCGGCCTGGGCGAGGTTGGACTCCACGCTCGCCCCCTCGTTGAGGATCTCCAGAGCGCAGGTCACCAGGTCACAGTCCGCCACCTCGCCGGCCGCCAGGGTCTCCTGTCCGACAAACGAATCACCGCCGTTCACCGACCAGCTCCAGATCCACACCGCGCCTTCTGGGATCTCGGGGTCTCCCTGGAGCGAGCACTCCAGGTCTCCATCAGCCCCCTGAGGAGCGAGGAGGTCTACCGTGAGAAGCGTGGGTAAAGCGGACCCGAGAACCACGCTCTCCGAGAGGACAGGGCCTCCATAATCCACCCCGTCAAAGGGAATCGCCTGACAGGCGATCGCGGACCCCGGGAGATACCCTGTGGTGTCCAGGGTGTCGGTCGACGCTCCCTCGATCACCGAGACGCCCTGGTACCACTTCCAAACATAGCTCGGCGCCGGGTCGCACTCCGTATC
>CALCNF010000474.1 GCA_937897815.1 uncultured Pseudomonadota bacterium
GGCGGGCGTCTCAGCGGCGGCCGGAGCCTCCGCTGCGGGCGCCTCAGGCGCGGGCTCGGCGGGAGCCGGCTGGCTAGCCTTCCAGGCCTTGTAGCCAGGCTTGTAGACAGCCACCTTCGTGAATCCAAGCTTGAGGGCCGCGTTGGCGCCCTTCGTGCTCGCGGAGCACTTCTCGCTTCCACAGTAGAAGACGAGCTCAGCTGCACGATCTTCGGGAAGCTTCTCAGCGTAAACCGAGTTCTCCGAGGTACAGGGGACGTTGATGGAGCCGGGAATCGTGCCGGCCGCGTGTCCCTTGGTGCTGCGCGCGTCGATCAGCGTGCCGCCGTTCTTCACGGCTGTTTCCGTCTGCGCCCAATCGTAGTTTGCGATCGTCGGAGCCGAGGCTCCACAGCCGACGAGCAGCGCCGAAGCTGCAAGCGCACACGCGCTAGTCAAGATCGCCCGAGACAATGACATATCCTTCCTCCTTGGAGATGGATGTATTGACCATTTGTAAAACCGCGTCCTCGGGGAGTCCGGGGACGAGACCACCCAACTCAATGGGTGGGATTTCGATAGGGCCGAACACCTGTCCGACCACGAGCGAGCCTAATAGCACGCCCAATTGGTTTTCCAGAAGATCCTCGATGTCGAGGATCCCATCGAGGCCGCTCGAGAACTCCATGACCTCAATCTCGAGGAACTTGAACTCGCCCAACGTCGCGATAATTCCCTCTTCCGTGGCACCGAAGAAGATGGCCGCTGAAGCGTCTGCGTAGAAGGTCGCGTCCACGGGCGCGCCGAGCATGTCGGCCGTCATATGGACCAGGACGTCCCCGGTCTCGACCTCAAGGATTCCGTCCTTCTTGCTGCAGTCGTTGAGCACTGGTGGCAGGAGCAGATCGACCTCAAGGTTGATGTTCTCCAGCGGAATCGGCAGGTCACCCGCACCCAGCAGTGACGTCATGTCGAAGCTTCCGTTGATGTAGCCCGACCACCACATGGCGAAGAGAAAGCCGTTGATCATGTCGGTCTTGAGAGCGAAGCCGAGGCTCGCCTCCCAGTCATAGACAAAGGTCTCGCTCAAGCCGACCAGACACCCATCGCGCTGGATGGAGCCAAGCGGCTCACGCTCGATGCCCTTCTCCGCGTAGACGCCGACGCCCAGGCCCATCTGCCCGCCTTCGTCTGTAAAGATCAGCGACGAGAGCTTCGTGTAGAAGTCCAGCGACGCGGTCTCCCCGCCCTTGATGCCCAGGAAGTCCGGGATGTCGATAGGCGTGTTCACCTCGAACTGGTCGAAGATCCCGGCGAGGACCTCCCCGGCGAAGCTCTCCAGCAGGGGCTCCACCGCGTCGATCAGCAGGGGCAGCACCGTCTGTGTCAACGGATCGAGGATGGCGTCCATGATGTCGTTGATGGGCACCAGCTCGCCCAGTGAGAAGGTGAACGACTGGTTGCCGATCAGCGGAAGGTTCACGGTGCCGAAGCTGATCTCCATGTCCTGGATGGGGTCGAGCTGTAGGCCCTCGAGGGTCATGTCGAAGTTCTGGATCGACATCTCCATGGGCTGATCGGGGACCTTCTCGATGTCCACGTCGTTGGTGATGATGATCTTGTCGGCGTGCATCGCCGTCGGCACGGCCGTGGCGCCGAAGAGCTCCCAGGTGTCGCCCTGCCCGATGAGCGGCTTGTACTTCAGGGTGAGCGGGATATCGATGTTCACGAGCACGTTCACCTGGAGGGCCTTCGACGGGTCGACGCCCATGGCGGCCGCCTCCTGCTCGGTGATGCCCATGGAGATCATGCTGGCGATACCGCCGTCACGGGTGTCGAGGGCGACCCGCGTGGTGCCCACGTCCGTCTCTTCAAGGACCGACACCGTGATGACCATCTTCCCCGACATATCGAGCTTGATGAGGAACAGATCCAGCTCCTGATCGTAGAGGGGGACCTCCACCTCGATGGGGCCCGTCTGATTCACGAGCGATGGGATATCCAGCTCGCTGAGAATGATCTCCAGGATCGTCGCCAGGTCGTTGGGGTCGGTGGGGTCGTGGTCCCCGTCGTCGAGGAACTTCTGGCCGAGCAGCACCTCAAGGCCGTCGTCCTCGACCACGCCCTTGGCGTCCTGCTCGACGAAGCTCACGTAGTCCGAACTGTAGGTGTAGGCAGGCGAGTACTTCGTGATGTTGCCGAACTCGTCTCGCGCGACGGCGCGGAGGACGTTCACGCCCCACTCTGGGGTCACCTCGAAGGAGAAGTTTCCGTCGGCGTCGACCGAGACCGGCTCGTCGTTGATCTCAAAGAGGACGATCTCGCCCGTGGGGTCGGAGAGCGAGCCGGTCAGGGCGATCGGAGATCCGTCTCCCTGGATGGTCTGGCCACGCTCGGGCCACGGCAGGAGGATCTCGGGACCGCTCACATCCACGATGAGATCGCGGCTGTCCATGAGCCCGTCATGGGGGTGCGCCAGCTGGGCCATGAACGTGAATACCCCCTCCTCAGTGAAGCGGATCTTCTGCTCCTCCTCGTTGATCATCTCGAAGCCGGAGTCAGGCATCGTGAGGGTGAGATCGGGATCCTCGATGACGTTCCCGTAGACGTCTATCGCCTCGACCCCGACGGTCACGATCATCTCAAGATCGTACACGGCGATATCCGGAGAGAAGGTGAGCTTCACCTCGACAGGATCGGCCGCGACGACCTGGAGCTCGCCAGGAACCTCCTCGAGCCCTGCGGTCTCAGCGAGGCAGCGGACCTCGTAGTTTCCAGGGACCGTCGACCCGACCATCTGCCCGTCAACGTCCAGCGCCTCGTCCGCCGTGAACGTGGTGGACTCCGAGACCGTGTTCCCAAGGTCGTCCTGCACGAGACATCGCACGGCGGTCTTCTCGTGGACGGGGAGCGGGTTCTGGTCGAACGCGGTGACCAGACGTGTCGGCGCCCCCGGGGTGACGACCAGCGTGGCGCCTGCGTTGTCGACCACCTCATATTCCGGCACAGAGCACCGAAGGGTATAGGTCCCCGCGGCCTCCGTCTCGACGCGATCGGTCTTGATGGTGATGCCGTCAGCGGGCTCGGCCACGACGATGACCGTGAGTTCCTCCGCGGGCACGGGGAAGCCCGCCACCGCGCAGCTCACCTGAGCCTCCTCACCGGCGACCACCGTTCCGGGAACGACCGTCGTCATCAAGCTGGGACCCGAGGTCCCCGTGGTCGCGTCATCGCTGCAGCCGGCCAGGGCCAGCCCGGCGCAAAGAGCGCCCACCACCACAAGGTTCAAGCTTCGCATCTCAACCTCCCGAGCCGACCCCCATCGCGTCGCGCGTCACGGCTTCGGGCCGCACGGTACCACAACGCGTCGGGTCGCCGCCACGCGCGCCCGCGCTCGGGTGTGCGAGGTTGTGCTTGCGCGCGCGAGGTCGCGGACGCATAGTCTCGCGCCCATGAGCGACTACCCTCCAGAGATCACCGAAGAAGAGCGGCTGCTTGAGACCGTGCGCGACAACCTCGCGCGGCTCGAGGACAAGGAGGCTCGCCCCGACTACGAACGCACGCTCCTCGAGCTTCGCGACAGTCTGGAGGGCGAGAAGCTCGACGAGGACATCGCCAGCGTGATGGAGGCCATGCAGCGAACCGCGGCGCTCCGCGCGCAGCAGGCCCAGTCCGAGGAGGGCCGGGTCGATATCGACGACCCCTACTTCGGCCATCTGGTCGTGAACGACGAGATGGGTAGGCGGTCGGTGCTCCTCGGTCGAGAGACCTTCCTCTCGGACCGTGTGCGAATCGTCGACTGGCGCAACGCGCCTATCAGCCGAATCTTCTACCAGTACGCCGAGGGCGATGAGTACGACATCTCCATCGCCGGGCGAATGGTCTCGGGAGAGGTTGAGGTCCGTCGCACTCTGGCCATCTCAGACGGCGAGCTCCGGCGGGTCGCGACCGACGATCACACCTGGGTGCGAGACAGAGATGGGTCGTGGGTCGACTGGCGAGAGAGAGAGGCGCGGCTGGCAGGGGGCGCAGGGGCGGCGCTCCGAGCGACGAGCCTGGGCACAGGCGCGAGCGGCGCGAGGCGAGACAGGCACCTCCCCGAGATCGCCTCCCTCCTCGACCCCGAGCAGTTCGGTCTGATCACCCGGCCGGAGAGCGGGGTCGTCGTGATCCAGGGAAGCGCGGGCAGCGGCAAGACGACCGTCGGCCTCCACCGAATCGCGTATCTCCACTATCAGGCGCCCGGGCGCTTTCGACCCAATCGCATCCTGGTCATGGTGTACTCCAAGGCGCTCTCCGCCTACATCGAGCAGGTCCTCCCGGCCCTCGGAGTCGAGGGCGTACAGGTCGCTCAGTACGACCGCTGGGCGGGCACGCTGAGGAAGCGGCACTGCCCTGGGCTGCCCGACGCCTACGCGGACAACACCCCGGGGATCGTCACGCGCTTCAAGACGAGCACGGCCATGCTTCGCTTGGTGGACGCATACGGGAAGCGCGCTCGAACGCGTGACGTGACCCAGGCGTTCGAGGAGCTGCTCACAGACCGACAGGCCATCCTGGACGCGGCGGCGCGCTGGGCCCCCGATGAGTTCAGCGAAGGCCAGCTTGAGAAGATCATCCGATGGTGTCTCGACCAGCACCATCTGAGGAGCGACGGCCTCGGTATGAGCGGTGAGGAGCGGCCTGTGATCGACCGAGAGGACGACACGATCGTCTTGCGGCTGCATCAACTCATCCGCGGTCGCATTGGCTTCAAGCGCGATCAACCGCTGAGCTACGCCCACATCATGGTCGACGAAGCCCAGGACATGTCTCCGCTGGAGCTGGCGGTCCTCTTCGGCACGACGAATCGAGATCGGTCGGTCACCCTCGCGGGGGACGTGGCGCAGAGCGTCGCGCAGCACCGGGCGATGACCCAGTGGGTGGACGTCCTGGACGCGCTCTCCCTGGAGCACGTCGAGGTCTCTCCTCTTCAGGTGAGCTACCGGTCCACGCGTTCGATCATGCGATGCGCGAACGACATTCTGGGCGACCTGGCGCCTGAGGTCGCGCCGGAGACGACCCGCGACGGCGCGCCCGTAGGACACCTCCAATTCACGAGCATGGGACAGGCGGTCGCCTGGCTCTCGGGCGCGCTCGGCGACCTCGTACGCCGCGAGCCGAGCGCCTACATCGCCCTGCTCACTCTGGACCAGTCGGACGCCGTCTCCTGGTACCAGGCGCTCGAGCGGGCCGAGGTCCCCAACATCGAGCTCGTCGCCGACCAGGACTTCTCGTTCTCCCCAGGGATTGAGGTTACGGATATCCGCTCCTCCAAGGGACTTGAGTTCGACTATGTGATCCTCCTGGACGCCAACTCGGATCGCTTCGGGCCGGACGTCGGGAGCCGCACCCTGCTGCACGTAGGAGCGACACGCGCGGCCCACCAATTGTGGATCGTGTCGACGTCAACGCCCTCGCCGCTGATCCCCCAAAACCTCCCTGGACTTGAGGGTGGAGCATGAGCAACGAGGACCTCGGCAAGCAGGCGCGATCGCTCCCGATCTACGACGTGGAGCGCGAGATTCTCACGGCCCTCTATGACCATCAGGTCATCGTGGTCGAGGGTCCGACCGGCTGCGGCAAGACGACACAGCTGCCCCGCATGCTGCTGCACGCGGGCCTCGTCCATAAACGAATCGGAGTCACCCAGCCCCGACGCATCGCGGCTGTGAGCGTGGCCTCTCGTATCGCCCAGGAGGAGGGCGTCGTTCTTGGCGAGGAGGTGGGCTACGCGATCCGCTTTGATGACAAGAGCACGGATCAGACCACGGTCCGAGTCATGACGGACGGCATCCTTCTGCAGGAGGCCCGCAGCGACCCCTACTTCAGTCGATACGACGTGCTCCTCATCGACGAAGCCCACGAGCGGAGCGTGAACATCGACTTCACCCTGGGTCTTCTGCATCGAGCGATCGCCAAGCGTGACGACCTCAAGGTCATCATCAGCTCAGCCACCCTGAACCCCGAGCTCTTCCAGGAGTACTTCTCCGACGTCGCTGGGCACGTGCCGTTGATCTCGGCCGAGGCGCGCACGTTCCCCGTGGAGATTCGCCACCGAGCTCCCGAGACGGACGACCCACGGGACGTCGTGAACGCCGCCGCTCGAGAGGTGGTGCGCATCCATAAGTCCGGTCGAGAGGGACACATCCTGGTGTTTCTCCCCGGTGAGGGGATGATTCGAGACACGGAGACCGCCATTCACGACCGATACCGGGGTGAGGACCTGATGGTGCTGCCTCTGTATGGACGGCTGACCCGCGAGGAGCAGGAGCAGGTCTTTGAGGACTTCGGCGGACGCCGAAAGGTCGTCTTGGCCACCAACATCGCCGAGACCTCCATCACGATCGCGGGCACCTGCTTCGTCGTCGACAGCGGCCTGGCGAAGGTTCCACGTGTCTCCACGCGCACGGGGATCGCCACCCTGCGCGAGGAGGGGATCAGCCGCGCCTCCGCTGACCAGCGGAGCGGACGCGCCGGTCGAACGGGCCCTGGAGACGTGATTCGTCTCTACACTCGAAAGGACCTGGCGCGTCGACCTCTCTTCACGGATCCCGAGTTCCTGCGGCTCGACCTGTCGAACGTCTTCTTGCGGCTCATCGATCTCGGCGTCGGCCGCGTCGAGGAGTTCCCGCTTCCGACGCGACCGCCCGCGGCGAAGACCCGCGCGGCGCTCCAGAAGCTCATCGCCCTGGGAGCCATCGATGAGGACCAGCGGCTGACCCAGCTGGGCTACAGAATGGTCGCCTTCCCTCTGGATCCGACCCTGTCTCGTATGGTCGTCGAGGCCGCAGACCGTTTCCCTCAGGTCGTGAAAGAGGTGTGCGTCGTCGGCGCCACCATGAGCGGTCGCTCCCCCTACCTCTTCCCTCCAGACTTCGAGGACGAGGCCAGGAGAGCTCACCAGGCCCTGGCCCACCCCCTTGGAGACGCCGTAACGGCGGTCCAGACCTATCGAGGTTGGGAGCAAGCGCAGGACAGGGTGCGCTACTGTGAGGTTAACTACCTCGATCCAGACACCATGGCGTTCATCCACAAGACCGCCCAGCAGCTCATGTCCATCGCAGAGCAGCAGGGTGTCGAGGTCGACTCAGGAGGGGACCCAGCCGGGATCGTGCGCTCGCTCGCCGCCGGCTTCGCTCACCGCATCCTGCGGGGTCGAGGGCGGGTGTATTCCGGCATCGATGAAGAGACGAAGATCGCCATTCACCCGGCGAGCACGCTCTTTCACACGCGTCCCCGGTTCGTGGTCGCCGCCGAGATCACGATCTCCCGTCGCGCCTACGCGCGCCACGTCTCCGTCCTGTCCCCAGAGTGGCTCGCTGACGTCGCGCCCGACCTCGCGCGAAGGTGGCGGGCGGTCCCGCGCGGAAAGAAGAAGACCCAGACGTGGACGGAACCCGCCAAGGTGCCTACGAACCTCAAGGTCGGCTCCCACGAGCTGCCCCTGCGGGCCAAGCGAGGCGACATCCTCATCGACATCCCGGTCGAGGCCTGTGAAGCGCTGGCCAAGACGCCTCTCTCGTCGTTGCCCGAGGGCGCGGGTCACTACAAGGCCCGTGTGATGAGCTCCAAGTACCGCTTCTTTGTGGGCATTCCCCTCGCGAAGCTGATGGCGGTCCTCCCGTACGTCCAGCTCCCAAAGGCGAAAAAGAATCTCCAGAAGATCGGCTTTGAAGGCGCGCTCCTGGAGGCCGACCGAGATATGCACACCATCGAGCGGCACCTGCGAAAGATCGGGGCGCCCATGCTCCCCTCACGCGGCAAGCGACCGGGCTGGGTCATGTTCGTGAGCAACGGAGCCGACGGCTTCTGGTA
>CALCNF010000475.1 GCA_937897815.1 uncultured Pseudomonadota bacterium
GAGACGCTGGACGCACGGGGCGCGCTCATGGTGGGGAGGACCGTGGTGATGCGACCGGTGGTGCGATGAGGCTGGCGGCGAGACTGCTGATCTTTGCGTTGGGTCTCGCCCTGGGCGTCGCGGCGGCACTACCGTCTTACCTGGAGTCAACGGCCGAGCGGGTCGAGACCGCGCTTGAGCGGCGTCTGGGTGTCGAGATCGAGGTGGGCAGCGCGGTGTGGGACCTCTCGGGCCGCGTGGTGCTTGGGAATGTGCGTGTGCAGGCGACCGACGCGGCGGAGGGAGAGCAGGATCTCCTGGCTGTGCGCCGCGTGGAAGTGGATGTCGTCCCGCGGTGGGTCTCCCGGAAGGTTCGGCTGGAGTCAGGCCGGCTCGTGGGCGTGGACGCTACGCTGGTTCGACGCGCCGATGGTTCGTTGAACGTCTCGGGAGCGCTCGAGGCTCTGTTGGCTCGTAAGGAGAAGAAGGACGATGGCGCGGGTGGCGGAGGGCTCTCCCGATTTCTCGAGCGCCACGTTCCAAGTTTCACGATTGAAGACATCACGCTCGTCGCGGAGCTGGGCGTCGATCTCCCTGGCGGCGTGCCTGCCCGCATCACGCTTGGGCAAGGGCGTATCCAGGCCGAGAACACCGCTCTCCTCAAGGAGGAGAATAACCTCACGGTGGAGGCGAGCTTCAATCAGCTGAGCCTGAGCCCGGACAACCGAATGGACATCTCAGCGGTCCTCAACCTCAGCGAGGCCAGCGATGTTCCCATCGACGTGACCTTCGATCGTCCTATCGAGCTGGAGTTCAAGCGGCGACTGCTGCTGGTGGGCGGCGTGAGCTGGCGCGGTGGGTTGATCCAAGTGCATGACCTGGGCCTCACCGAGCCGCTGACCGAGTCGAAGAACGCAGGTACCGCCAAGGCTCCTCCCACCATCGCCTCGATCCAGATGCTCTCAGCGGCCGTGGATGTGTCGCGTCTGATGCGGCTCGTGACGGGAGAGTCGGCGGACCTGGGCGGGGCTCTGTCCGCGGTCGTGAGCGGCGTGACCCTGAAGCGACCTGCGCTCCTCTTCGAGGAGAGTCCTAACGGACACAACCTGGAAGACCTGGTTCCCAAGCGGACGTCCAAGGCCACACCGCAGGTGGAGAGCCCAGATCACGCTCTGGGACCGCTCATGAAGGCGACGCGGAATGCCGTCGCCAGCTTCGATGCCAAGAAGAACGACCGGAGCGGCAAGGGGGTTCGAGGCCTCCTGGTGCGGGGCTCGGGGATCCTCGAACGGGGAGTCAAGCACGCCTCGATGGTCGTAAGCGAGCTCAGCCAGATGGTCCCCTTGTCCGCCATGAACATTGAGGAGGGCACCTTCGCCTGGCGAGACTCTGTGATCGAGGCGGGAGGTAGGGCTGACATCGCCGGTCGCCTGGAGAACTTCAACCTCGTGAGCCGAAAGACCGATGAGACGATCACCTTTGATATGAGCTTTCTGGCTCCCGGAAGCGATCGCTCCTCCAATCGCCTCAAGGGAAGCGTCCAGCTCATGACCGGCGATATCGAGGTCCGGGCGGAGCTCAAGCGTATGCGGCTCTTTCCCTATCGGCACGTCTTTCCAGCCTCGCTTCCGGTAGCTGAGGACACGGTCATTCGCGACACAGAGGTGACGCTCGCCTGGTCGCCAAGCAGCAGCGTGACGCGCCTCACGGGCAAGGTCATCGTGGATGACGCGACCTTCTTCTTCAGGCCGCTGGCCAGCGATGTCCTCACGAACCTCGACGTCCAGATCGCCTTTGATGGCGAGCTCGACACGGTGCGCAAGGTGATCGTCCTCGACAAGAGTGACGTACGCCTGGGCGCCGCGCGCACGGCGATCCGGGGCGAGATTACCCACTACGACACGGCGCCCAGGATCTCCGGAGTGCTGCGACTCGAGCGCTCGCGCTGCCAGGACGTGGTCGACGCCCTACCGCTCGAGCTGATCCCGCTCCTGGAGGATCTGAAGGTGGAAGGCACCGTCGCCTGGCAGGTCGACTTCGAGTTGGACACCAGCGACATGGACTCGCTGAAGTACAACTCCAACCCCCAGCTCAATCAGTTTCGGGTCGTAGATATGGGCAAGCGGCTGAACCTGGACGCTGTACGCGGGACTTTTCTCCATCGAATCCAGGAGTCGGACGGGGAGGTCGTGGAGCTGCTGATCGGTCCCGGTCTGCCCCATTGGGCGCCGCTCTCTGGTATCAGCCCCTACATCGTCAAGGGCGTCACGACGACCGAGGACGGGAGCTTCTTCCGGCATGAGGGCTTCTCGCCGCACCACATCAAGCAGTCCATCGTCACGAACCTGAAGAAGGGCGGCTTCTATCGTGGCGCGTCGACCATCACCCAGCAGCTCGTAAAGAACCTCTTCCTCACCCGTGAGAAGACCATCAGCCGGAAGCTCCAGGAGCTCTTCATCACCTCTCAGGTGGAGACCGCGCTCGGCAAGGAGCGCATCATGGAGCTCTACCTGAACATCATCGAGTTCGGCCCAGGGGTCTATGGAATCAAGCAGGCGGCGCGGCACTACTTTGATAAGCACCCGTTCGATCTCACGGCCCTGGAGTCCGCCTTCCTCGTCAGCCTGATTCCCAGCCCGAAGCGCTACTACCACCAGTTCACCCGTGGCGAGGTGACCGACTCGTGGCGACGCCACCTGCGGTGGATCCTCAAGACCATGCGCGACCGAAAGAAGATCTCCGACTACGATTACGTGAGCGCCGCGCCCTATTCACCTCGCTTCAGAAGCCTGGATCCGGAGCCCGAGGAGGGTGAAGGAGGCGCCGAGAGCGAGGAGGGCGAAGAGGGCAGCGAGAGCGCTGCGAATGCTGGCGGCCAGCCAGATAAGCCGGCTCGTCGCCAGACGGGGCCTCCCGAGGGAGCGCCCCGACCTGATGTTGCGCCGACCGCCGATCCGTCACGGCTTCCACAGCCATGAGGAGGCGCCATGCGAGCCGATAGCGCGGATCTCGAACGGGTGCTCGATCATGCCGCTGGAATGGTGCTTACGCCGACGACCTCGGCCCAGGACGCCATGTTGGTGGCGAGCTCCTGCATCGCGGGTGGCTTCCGGGCCCTGGTTGTGGATCTGAGCACGGACAGCGCGGTCGATCTGATCGGCTCGTTGACCACCCGGCACGACACGGTGATCGGTTGCCTGACCCGTGACGGTGTGTCCGGTGTAGAGGACGCTCTCCGAGCGGGCGCGGCGTTTGTTCTGGACGCGTCCGACGATCCTGAGGTGGCTCCGATCGTCGAGCGGCGAGGGGGCGTCTGGGTGCCCAGAATCGTCAGCCCAGAGCGCGCAGGCCAGCGGTTCCGCGAAGCTGAAGCGTGGGGCTGGTTCGAGCCAGGAGGCGCCAGCTCCTTTGAAGAAGTCGTGGGGGCGTCCGTTGAACGTCATTGGCTCGCTGGCCCCGGCGTCGCTGGAAACCGAATTGATGAGTGGAGCGCCGCGGGCGCTCGCGCGGTCGTGCTCGCGGAGGCCATCTACTCCCAGAATCTATTGGAACAGGGCGACCGGCGAGCGATTCGAGATTATGCTGCTGCCGTGCATCGCGAGACGACGCTGATCGCCAGCGTCGCGAGGAGTCGAGGATGAGTCAGTCTGTGCGACAGTTGGGCCTGGTGGTCATCGGGGCCGGTCAGGTCGTGCTTCGCTCCGCGGAGGGGCTCGCAGATGCGACCGAGTTTCAGCGGAATCACGGCGGTGAGGCCGCCCTTGCCGCGATGGCCTGCGCCGCCGAAGGGGTAGACACCGCCTTCGTGACGCGGGTCGGAGATGACCCCTTTACGTCCTGGTTGCTGCAGACCTGGGACGAGGCCGGGGTCCATCTTGACTACGTGTGCCATAGCCCTGGGCGGAACCTTCTCTCGGTGATCTCCGACCGCGTGGATGGGGGAGCGCCGGTGGTGTGGCGCGAGGGCGCGGCGCCGACGGGTCTCGCCCCCGAGGACCTCGACGGCGTACCTTGGGAGCTCACCCGAATCGTCTACGCATCTGGAGCGACCCAGGCCCTTGGCGAGCGCCCCGCGCAGGCGACCTCGTCCGCGTTCAACGCCGCGCGGCGGGCAGGCGCGACCACTGTGTATCGTCCAGCCTTACGCGAGGCTCACTGGCCTCCCAACATCTCGGGCGCCGCGCGCGCGGCCTTCGAACAGCTCGTCCAGCAGACCGATGTGCTGGTCCTCGAGGCCCCCTTTGAGGCGGGGCGCCTCCTGGGGCAGCCCACGGCGGAGAAGGCGCTCGACGCCA
>CALCNF010000476.1 GCA_937897815.1 uncultured Pseudomonadota bacterium
CCACCTCGCAGGGCGCCTCATACGCGACGCTGACCTTATCCATGGCAGCCAGGCAGGCGGATCCATAGGTCACGCCATCACATCCACACACTGGAGCCTCTTGCTCCTTGCATCCGTTCGGAGTCTTCACGCACAGGCCCTTCACGTCACTGCAGGCGCCGGGTGTGAAGAAGCAGTAGCCCGCTTTGTCGCAGACGTCGTCCTCGAAGCACTCGTTCTGGGCGCAGGCGTCGTCACACCCATCTCCATCGGTGTCGGTCAGCGTGTGATTCCCATCGCAGGTGACGGGCTCGCAGCAGTCGGGCGCCGTCAAATAGGCCGAGCACACTCCGACGACGCATGTCTCTTCGATGGTGCACGGATCTTCATCATCACAGCTCTCGCCGTCAGGGAGAGTCGTATAGGTGCACTCTCCTCCTTCGCACGCATCCTTGGTGCAGGGGTCGTCATCGGCGCACGAGTCGTCCGAGGCGCAGCCCACGCACGAGCGAGTCACCGTGTTGCAAATCCCCGACTCGCAATCGGCATCCTCCAGGCAGCCGATGCACATAAGAGACTGTCCATCACAGACGCCCTCGATGCAGTCATCATCTTCGAGACATTGCACGCAGATCGCGGCCAGCGGATGGCAACGCCCTGAGGTGCAATCCGCGTCCTCATAACAGGTCACGCAGACCTGCTCTACAGGGTGACAGACCCCCTTGGAGCAATCCCCATCCTCGACACACCCGACGCACTGGCCGCGGGCCTCATCGCAGATCAGATCCGCGGGACAGCTCGGTCCCGAACCACAGCCGGTCACGATCACGGAGGTGTCCGTGGTGTCCATGATGTCCGTGGTGTCTTCGGTCACGTCGGGCACGTCCACAGGAGTGGGCTCGGGGTTCGGATCGGGCTCACATCCCGCCTGGAGAACCAAGAGCAGCGCGCAGAGAGTCTGGATGATCTTCTTCATTCAGCTTCTCCTGCCGGAGCGGTGATCGTGCACACCCCTGTTCCCAGGTCGCAGTCCTGGCTCTCGCAGTGGGTATCCGAGTAACAGGAGAGACACTGGGAGGTCTCCTGGTTGCAGCGACCGGTCATGCACTGGCCGCCCGAAGTGCAGCCGCAAGACCCGTCCTCCAGACAGGCAGAGCCGAAGCAATCCTCGTCTGTGCAGCACTGCGCGCACGTGCCCCCGCAACAGACCCCGAAGGCGCAGGCCTCGTCCGAGTCGCATCCCGGAACCACAAAGCCCGTGAGCTGAACACAGGCTCCGTGCTGACAAGCGAGGGCCTCGGGACACGGGTGGTCCGGATCGCAGCCGCTCCCCTCGAGCGCCACTGGCGCAGCGCACGCCAGGGGCAGCGCCGCGATTCCGATCCAGAGCATCCATTGTCTCACCACCTCGTTCCTCGCCTCCGTAAGGGCAGGCCAATCAATCAAAGCTCGCTTCGAGCTTCACTCCGTTGGGCCCGAGTTGTACCCGCAACGGAGGCTGATAACGCTCCTCCGTCAGGGGTACATCCAGAGTGAACCACAGCGCGCCTCCTAGCAACGCCGCAGTTCCTACACCGGCGGCCAACCAGGCGCTCGACTCGTAGCGTTCAATCTCTCCGTTCAACCGTGCGCGCTCGCTGGCCCAGGGGGAGCTGAGCGCGCGGTCACGCGTATCGACGGCCTGGGCGTGAAGCGCCCCGCCGGTCGCCAGGGCCGCGAGCCCAGCGCTCACCGTCGCCCAGGCCTTTCCATTGTGGTACCAGGGCAGCGCCTCATAGCGGATGACCTCCAAATCCTGGACATACTCATCCTCCAGGTACTTCCGAGCGACCTCGGTGCCATAAGACTCCTGAAAGAGCGTCCGCTCAAAGTAGCGAGAGCCCGCTCCACGAGAGGAGACCCGAGCCCGCTCGCGCCGGTCGAGGTCGGCCAAGCCGAGCTCGCCACGCGCATCGGGAGGAACCACATACTCCACGTCCTTGTGCACAAGCGCGTGCGTCGAGCCCTCGGGGATAGCCAGCCAAAAGCTGTGGCCTCGTGCCCGATTGAAGTCGGCGACTCGCAGAAGATCCGAGTTTACCAGGTGGGCCTTGCCGGCGACCTCACCCTCAATGCGTACTCGGGCCGGGAAGCGCGCCGTGTTCAGATCGATCAGCGCGAGGCCCGGCGCCGCCAGCGGCGGCCGGATGTAGGGCGTGACCCGTACCGTCGGGTTGGTCACCTGGGCGTTGGCCGAGGCGACAAACGCCGCCAGCTCAGCGAAGGTGATGCGGCCGTCATCATCCACGTCGGCCGGCCCCAGGAGTCCCGATCGGACCTCATGACTGAAGATCCCGGAGAGGTACTTCCCCCACTCATGGGTCTCGCCGACGCTGCTCGACGCCAGAATGACGCCCACGTGGGGGTAGTTCTCAAGCTTGAGCGAGGTCGAGGCGACGCGCCTTCGACGCGAGCCTCGACTGTGAACCAGCAGCGATGCGTTGCACGCGTCCACGATCAGCACGACGGGCTCCTCGGAGCTCCCCGATCCGATCACGTGTCCGTAGAGATCTCGAGTCGTAAACCGCCCATCGTGAAGGTGGACATAGCCCTTCCCCTCCGCGTCGTAGTTCCCGTGACCGCTGTAGACAAAGTAGAGGATCGGCCGATCTCCCTCGGCTCGGGCCTTCGCCATCTCGCGACGGACGTCGCGAATCGCGTTCATGACGCCGTCGCGCGTCGGGAGCTTCGTCGTGGTCGTACCCCAGAGGGCTCGACTCTCCTCATCCAGCTCGGTGAGGAGCTCGACGCGCTCGGCTACGTGACCCAGCAGTTGGCTGTAGCGCATGGCGTCGTCGTCAGCGTAAGCGAGGTGCTCGAGTTCAGGATCATCGGAGCCATTGAAACCGACGACCACCGCGAAACGACGGTCAGCCGCGGAGGCCTCCAGAAGCGCCGCCGTAACCAGGCCGACGGACAAGAGCGCGATGAGTCCCCTCCGCATCATGGCGCCACCGCCTTCTCAACCTGAGTCTCAAGGACCTGAATCACGGCGCTCGTAGAGAGATTCAGGCGGGAGCGGACCTCCTCGATCAGCGCCTCATCAGCCAAGCCAAAGAGATCCGGGCCCAGCCGGGACGCGGTGCTATCGAACTCCAGGGAAGCCTCGCTGAAGACCGCCACGATGCGAAGACGGCCCGCGGCGTGGGAGTCGCCGATCTCGATCTCGAAGGGCAAGGTCTCGCCCGTTCCGTGCCCGATAACCGCGCTTCGATTCTCATACGGTGGCATGGGAGCGTACCAGTGGGGGGTCTTGCGCTCCTGAAGCGCGAAGACAAATAGATGCCCCAGCTCGTTACGCTCATTGCTGTAGGAGAAGCGCAGGTAGTCACCGGCGGCGACGCGCTTGGAGGCGATCACCTCATACTCGGCTCCGCCCCCAGACGGGACGCCCGAGACCCCCATCCCTACGAGCCCCTCAGCGATGCGCTCTTCAGCCGTTCCGCGCGCTCGAAGCTCGTCCTCGGGCTGGGTCGACCAGGGCTGCACGACCACAAGAACCAGGGCCGCGGTCGCCATGGCTGTGACCCAGCCGCGAACCGGAGCGAGGCTCTCTCGCTCGGCGGGCGCCGATGCGTGCTCAAGAACGGTCTCCATCATGCGCCTCGACTCAAAGCCGGAGGGCTGAGATGGATCCCCGCCCAAGGCAGCTCGGTGCAGCCCCACGGAGCGGTCATATAGACCTCGAGCCTCCTCGTCGTCCCGAAGGAGCGCGCGCATTCGTGCGTCCTGCGAGCCGCTCCAGGA
>CALCNF010000477.1 GCA_937897815.1 uncultured Pseudomonadota bacterium
ATGGAAGACCCGTCCGGCAAGGCCTTCACGACCGCCCTGACCGACCAGGCCTTCCGGTCGCGCTCCCCGAGCCGAACGGGTGATCAGATTCGACACCTCCTCGCCCACTTCGGACCCCCGGCTTATATGACCGCCTTCGAGCGCGGGCTGTTCAAGCTCTTCGAGCGGGTCTCGCCGTGGCTCCCGGGCGTGACCTCAGGTGCGGTGATGTCTCGTATCCGAGCGGAGATGAGCCGCGTGGTCTTGCCGGGCGCCGACGGGCCTCTGGCTCGACGACTTCGGGAGCGCAACGACGAGGGCGTGACCGTGAACCTGAACCACCTGGGCGAGGCGATCCTGGGTGAGGAGGAGGCTCGCGCTCGGCTGGCGACCTACGTTCACGATCTGACGCGCCCGAACGTTCGGTGCGTGTCCGTAAAGATCTCCTCGATCGCCTCGCAGTTGAACCTCCTGGCCTGGGAGGACACGCTCTCCACCCTGAGCGAGCGGATGCGCACCCTCTACCGGACCGCCATGGCCCACCCGCACGTCCGCCCGGACGGCTCCGAGCTCCCCAAGTTGGTCTACCTCGACATGGAGGAGTACCGGGATCTGGAGCTCACGGTCGCCCTCTTTGAGCGGGTCTTGAGCGAGCCAGAGTTTCACAGCTGCTCTGCGGGCATCGTGCTGCAGGCCTACCTGCCGGACGCCCACCCGATTCAGCGCCGGCTCAGCTCCTGGGCCCGGGAGCGCGTCGAGCGCGGAGGCGCGCCCATCCGCATGCGCATCGTCAAGGGCGCCAACCTGGCCATGGAGCAGTTCGAGGCGGCCCACCGAGGCTGGGAGCAGGCCCCCTACGGCTCCAAGGCGGAGGTCGACGCCAACTACAAGCGCATGCTCGTCTACGGATGTCGTCTCGAGAACGCCCGCGTCGTGAGCCTGGGGATCGCCAGCCACAACCTCTTCGATCTGGCCTATGGGATGATCGTTCGAGCGGCTCTGGGAACGGAGGAGCTCGTTGGCTTTGAGCTGCTTGAGGGGATGGCCGAGGCGACCCGCCGCGCCGTCCTCGCCGTGAGCGACGACGTCCTCGTGTACGCGCCGATGGTCGAGGACGAACAGATCGAGAGCGCCATCGCCTACCTGGTTCGGAGGCTCGACGAGAACACGGGGCCGGAGAACTTCCTGCGATATGCCTTCGACCTGGTGCCGGGATCGCCCGTGTGGACCGACCAGGAGCGCCGCTTCCTGGACGCGGTCCGCGAGTCAGCCTCCATCTACGAGGGGCCGCGCAGGAGCCAAGACCGAGGGACAGAGAAGCGCCCCGACCGTCTGGCGCCCTTTCGTAATGAGCCGGACACCGACTGGGCGCTGCCTCATAATCGCTCGTGGATCCTTGAGATCGCGGGGCGCTGGCGCGCCTGGGGTCCCGAGATCATCCCCCTACAGATCGGGGGCTCCTTCATCGCCGACACGGAGTCAGGACTCGCGACCGGTCACGACCCTTCCCGTCCAGGCCACACCCACTACGAGTACACCCTGGCTGACGCCGAGCACGTCGATCAGGCGCTCGCGACCGCGACGGAAGCGGCGCAGACCTGGGGCGCGAGGACGAGCGAGGAGCGCGCCCAGGTCCTCCACGCCGTCGCCGGCGCCCTGGCTGAGCAGCGAGGGGAGCTCATGGGCGCCATGATTGGCGACGCGGGAAAGACCCTCGCAGAGGGGGACGTCGAGGTCAGCGAGGCCATCGACTTCGCCACCTACTACGCGCAGAGCTTGAAGACCTTCGAGGAGCACCCGGATCTGGAGCTGCGCCCCCGGGGCGTGGTCCTCGTCGCGCCCCCATGGAACTTCCCCCTGGCGATCCCGGCTGGCGGCGTGCTCGCCGCGCTCATGGCGGGTAACTCCGTGATCCTGAAGCCCGCGCCGGAGACCGTCCTGACCGCCTGGCTCCTGGCCAAGGCCTGCTGGGAGGCGGGCGTGCCACGCGAGGCCCTCCAGTTCATCGCCTGCGTCGACGATCCGGTGGGCAGCCAGCTGGTGAGCGATTCGCGGGTGAGCGCCGTGATCCTCACGGGCGCCACGTCCACCGCCCAGCTCTTTCACCGACTCCGACCCGAGCTGACCCTGTTCGCAGAGACCGGCGGCAAGGACACCCTGATCATCACGGCCATGAGCGATCGGGATCAGGCCATCTCCGACGCGGTCCACTCGGCCTTTGGGCATGGGGGCCAGAAGTGCAGCGCCCTGTCGCTGTTGATCTGCGAGGCCGAGGTCCTCGACGATCCCACCTTCCTCGAGCGCCTCAGGGACGCCGCCCAGAGCCTCCCGATCGGCAGCGCCTGGGAGCCGCGCACGGTGATCCCGCCGCTGATCCACCCACCGGGCGGGGCCCTGGAGCGCGCCCTGACCACCCTGGACGGAGAAGAGCGATGGCTCCTTGAGCCTCAGGTTGATCCCGACAACCCTCACCTCTGGTCACCGGGCATCAAGGTCGGGGTCGCCGAGGGGAGCTTCTCCCACCTGACCGAGTTCTTCGGTCCGGTCTTGAGCGTCATGCGAGCCGAGGACCTCGACGACGCCCTTCGCCTGGCCAACCAGACCGACTACGGGCTCACAGGCGGAATCCACAGCCTCGATCTCCGGGAGCAGGAGCGTTGGAAGGAGGTCATCGACATCGGAAACGGCTACATCAACCGCCGTATCACCGGCGCCATCGTTCAGCGCCAGCCCTTCGGAGGGCGCAAGGGCTCCGGCTTTGGTCCGGGCGCCAAGGCCGGAGGCCCCAACTACGCCCTCCAGCTCATGGAGGTGAGGAGCGTCGGCGCGCCGACCCGCGGCGCTGAGATCTCAGGCACCATGACCGAGACCTGGCTCAAGCCCCTCTTGG
>CALCNF010000478.1 GCA_937897815.1 uncultured Pseudomonadota bacterium
CCGAGCGAGTGGGCTTCTTAAAGGCGTCCTTCGCCTGAGGCCGGTCCTCAGGCAGCGCGCCCCGCTTCCCGTCGAGCTGACGTCCGCGCGTGGGCCCCACGGACGGCCCCAGGGTGTCAGAGATCGCCCCCTTCTTGCCTTCCTTCACCTCACCCGCGGCGACGGCTGGCTCTGGCTTCGCAAGCTTCTTGGGCTTACGGCATGCCGGGATGCGATCGTGATCGATCTTCCACATGCTGTAACGAGCCGAGTTGCCCATATAGGTCAAGCGCGGCGCGAGATGCTGCCACCGAGGAATATTCGTCGTGCGCACGAGCAGGTAGTCGTACACGCACGCGCTCTTCCCGCGGAGGAAAGCTCGGGGGTCCCGCCCCGGATAGGGCATGTGTTTCCCGGGACGCCACTGGGCGTGTCGCCCGTGAAAGCTGTGGAAACCCGAAAACGCGAGGCCCTCATTGAGCGCGAAGTGGTAGCCGTAGATATGGTGATGGGCGAGCACGGTGACCGCCCGGCTCTCACGCTCGGCCGTGATGACGGCCAGCGAGCTCCCGTCCGGGAGCGAGTCGATCAACGGAAGGAGCTCGTCGCCGATCTCCTCCTCATTGAACTGGTGAACCGCGCTCGCCGCATAGCCACCGAAGATGACCGCGAGGGCCGTCATCGTGGCCAGGAGCGCGGCCCGAACACGAGGAGGATCAGGCATGTGCAGCCAAGCGATGCCAAAGAGCATCACGACGACCACCAGGCGCGAGCCGATCACCGCCTGGACAAGCGTATGCTCAGGAATAGCGATGTAGGTCACGAGCAGGGCCAGAGTGATGGCCTCAATGGCGTACCGCGATCGCCCCTCCCCTGGCTGGCGATCCACGCGTCGCGAGATGATACCCACCAACATGACGGCGAGGATCCCCAGGAAGACCCAGTCGTCGAAGGCCCCCTGCCAGCGATTGATCGTGTGCTCCCCCCATTTCGCGAACATCTGACCGGGGTGCTCAAAGACGGGCATGAGATCACGGCCGCCGAGGGAGGTGTCCTCCGCAGGGGCGATAAACTCCGAGTAGAACCACGGCAGGAAGATCCAGAGCGAAGCTCCAAAGGCCAGACAGTGACGCCAGAACGACCGGCGGGTCCGCGGGACCATGACGACGAAGGTCAGCGAGATCACCCCAAGGATGAGGTAGGCTTGAGCGTGCGCCAGAAAGGTCAGAGACGCGACAAGCGTCACCATGGCGCCGTTTCGTCGCGTCGGGTCTCGCTCAAATACGAAGGCCCGAGCCATGCAGTAGACGATGAAGGGTAGCGCCGTCGCGTAGGAGCCGAAGCCCATCATCATCGAGTGGTTGTAGACGAGGGGAAACGCGAGAAGCGCGAAGCGCCGATCGCGTCCCGCCGCCACCAGAAGCCGGTCCATCGCCACGGGGAGGCCGAGGCAATACAGGCTCAGCAGGATCTTTCCGCCGAGGATGAACCCCATGAGTTTGCCTAAAAAGACCCAGCTCCAGAACAGCAGCCCATTGGGCAGCAACATTCCTCCGGTGGAGTAGGTGCGATCGTAGAGGTTTCCGTCTTCCGCGCCGGCCAGGATCGCGACGTAGCTCATGTTTCCAGCCCAGTCCTGGAAGGGGAGCACGGTCCCCGCCCACATGGGCGCGAGCGTGAACGCGGCCGCCAGCGCGAACGCCACCGCGTACGCGCGGTCGGGCGCCGAGCGCGCGGGGGCTGGCCCGATCGCGCTCTCCCGCGCGTGGGGCTCTTCGGCTGGAACAGAGTCACTCATCGCGCGATGGAGTACCAGAGGGAAGCCGTCCGCCGCAACGGTGCAGTTCAGCGGGCGCCTTGCTCGTCACGTCCGAGCCGGTTCAAGATACCCTCATGAACTCACTCAGTGACGCCGCCCTGCTCATCGTCCACGCTGACCTCGATACCATCGTCGAGCAGCTTGAGCGCGTGATGCGACGAAGCCGATACCGCGCCCAGGAGGCGCCCGTACCCCAGGGCTACCCGCTCGCCCTCGATGAGCGCCTGTGCTTCGGGCTCGGTCGTCAAGATGGACTGGTGGTCGTTCGCACCCCCGTAGACGCCGTCTTTCGTATCGCAGGCTGGTGGTCGCGCGAGCGACCGGAAACACCGCTGGCCGCCGTGCGTTGCTACCAACACTCCGAGCCATGCCTGAAGTTCTTTCTGGCCGGGAGTCCCCTGTGGCGCATCGGCCCTGATCAGGACTATGAGGTGGACTTTGACGTGCCTACACGCCGCCCGTTTGACGCGTTCGAGCCGACGGAGTCAGGCCTCCCCGGTACGGCGTCAGAGGCGATAGAGGTGCTGCGGCGGATGGCGCCGGAGTTCGAGAGCTCCTGGCTGCGGCGAGACAGCCGGCTCTCCTAGGCGTCAAAGACCCGAGCAAAGATCGAGTCGACGTGGCGCTGATGCCACTCCAGGCTGAAGCAGTCCCGCACCTCATCTTCGCTCAGGTGCTCGCGAACGCCCTCATCGGCCAGGAGGAGCGTCAAGAAGTCCTTCCCCTCTTCCCAGACGGGCATGGCGTTGCGCTGAACACAGACGTAGGCCTCCTGACGCTCAAGCCCCTTTCCGACCAGAGCGAGCAGGACGCGCTGGCTGAACACAAGACCACCGGTCTTCTCCAGGTTCGCCATCATATTCTCGGGGTACACCACCAGACCCTCGACGACTCCAGCGAAGCGGTGAAGCATGAAGTCCATGAGGACGGTGGCGTCCGGTCCAATGACCCGCTCAACCGAGGAGTGGCTGATGTCGCGCTCGTGCCACAGGGCGACATTCTCAAGCGCCGCCACGGCGTGGCTTCGCACGAGGCGGGCGAGGCCCGTCACGTTCTCACTCAGGACAGGGTTTCGCTTATGGGGCATCGCGCTTGAGCCCTTTTGGCCCTTGCTGAAGCGCTCCTCTGCCTCCAGGACCTCAGTGCGCTGCCAATGGCGTACCTGAACAGCGAACTTCTCGATGCTGGCCGCGATCACGGCCAGCTGGGTGAAGAACGCAGCGTGACGATCGCGCTGAACCACCTGGGTAGAGACCGGCTCCACACCCAACCCGAGGCGCTCCATGACACGCTCCTCGAAGTCGGGCGGGGTGTTCGCGAAGGTGCCAACCGCCCCCGACAGCTTGCCCACGGCGATCTCGTCCCGCGCTGCGGCGAGGCGGCGCTTGTTCCGCTTCATCTCATCGTGCCATTGGGCCATCACAAGACCGAAGGTGATGGGCTCAGCGTGGATCCCGTGGCTTCTTCCGATCATGGGGGTGAGCTTGTGCTCGAGGGCGCGCACTCGGGTCGCCTCGAGCAACCGATCGACGCCCTCCATGATCAGATCCGCGGCGTCACGCATCTGGAGAGCGAGACAGGTGTCGAGCACATCGGAGCTGGTCAGCCCCTTGTGCACGAAGCGACTGGGCGCGCCGACCTGCTCC
>CALCNF010000479.1 GCA_937897815.1 uncultured Pseudomonadota bacterium
GGCGGCGTCGAAGGAGACACCTCGCCGCCTGATGGCGGTGAGCCCGATGGCGGTGAGCCCGATGGCGGTGAGCCCGATGGCGGTGAGCTCGATGGCGGTGAGCCTGACACGGGACCGCCGGGACCGGACCGGAGCATCAGCCCCCTGGCGAAGCTCGCGGTGTGCGCGGACATCTGCGAAGTCGCTATGGAGGCGTGTGCAGAAGAGGTCCCGTTCCCAGACGTCGAGACATGCCAGGAACTCTGTGAGGCCGACCTCGACCAGGACCCGGCGCACCTCACCAACTGGGCGTGCGCCCAACAGACCTGCGGGGCTGACCTGTGTGGCTTTGGCGACAATGGAATCGAGACGAAGCTCGACCCTCACCCCGACTGCATCGACTTCTGCGGCCTCGCGGACGCCTGTGGCGGGGTTCCCGCTTTGAACCTGCAGCCTGGCGAGGTGGGTGTGTGCATCAGCCAGTGCACCGGGGCGAGTCTCGCGGAGATTCACAATGGAGCCACTCCGGGATCGCCCACCTTTGAGGACGTCGTGGAGTGCCTCAGCGAGGCGCTGAACGACGAGTGCGATATGGGGGCCATCAACGTATGCCTCGGCGGTGAACAGCAACCGGGAGCGATGAACGCCACGGACATCTGCACCTTCGCCTGCTCCGCGATCGTCGGGGACCCCGACGATCCCGAGATGCCCGGATGCGAACCTGGGAGCCCGGCCGCTGAGGAGATGCCCGACTTCCTCAAGTGCATGGAGGGTTGCACCATGACCAATGATCCCGAGCAAGCCATGGCGGCCGCTGGATGTCTCCTCGTGTCAGGCTGTGGCGCCACGCTCGGCACCGTGGCCCACTGCATCGACTACCCGCTGGAGATCCTCCCGTCGTGCGAAGCGGCCTGCGAGACCGCGGACGCGGTCTGTGACTCAGAGGAGCCACCCGCCGGACCCCTGTGCCCAGCGCTCTGCTCAGGATCGCTGCTGAACTACACCTCGGTCGCCAGCACCGAGGAGGTCACCGAGTGTATGAACGCCCTGGAGTCGTGCGAAGACGACGGGTTCGGCGAGATGCTCGAGTGCCACGGCGCCGGCGGGCCAGGCCTGCCCGGTCAGATAGGCACCCCGGAGCTCTGCACCTTCGCCTGCTCCATTATCCTTGGAGACCCCAACGATCCAGAGAACAACGGATGCGCTCCCGATACGCCAGCCAAGCAAGAGATGCCCGACATCCTCAAGTGCATGGAGAGCTGCACCATGACCAACGAGCCTGGACAGGCCATGGCGAGCCTGGGCTGCCTGCTCCTGTCCGATTGCGGAAAGAGCATGGGTACCGTATCCCACTGCTTCGACTATCCCATCGCGACGCTCCCCTCCTGTGAAGCGACCTGCGATACCCTGAGCGACACCTGCCCCGATGAGATCCCAGGCGGAGCCTACTGCCCGGACTTCTGTTCGGGAGGGATGATGAACATCGCGAGCCTCGCGAACGAGGAGGAGGTCGCTGCCTGTCTGGACGCGGCTGACACCTGCCAAGACGACGGGTTTGGCACGATGCTCATGTGCCACGTCATGCCGCCAGAGCACTGTGAGGCGACCTGTGGGGCATTGAATGCATGTGGCATGAATGAAGACGGCGGCTGCATGGATGGCTGCGCGCTTGGCTTCCTGGGTCAGTCTGCCGAGGACGCGTATCCGGCCTGCATAGCCGCGGCGGACGGAGACTGCGAAGCCATCGGAGCCTGTGCCAACGTGTCCTTGCCACCGGACCCTGGGCCCTAACTCCCAAAACGAACTCAACCGAAGGCCAGTCATCCTGCGAGATGACTGGCCTTCTTTTCTATGTTCGAGAGGAGTTAGCCGTTGCGCGCGCGCGTGGCCACGCGATAGAACCTCGGGATGCGCCGCGAGATCGCCACCCGAAACCCAGACGCCCTCTCCCTGAGCACCACGGTGGTCGGCGAGAGCCCGGCCTGGATGCTGCGCATCGAGGACGGACGAGTGGCCCTGGCGATGGAGCGGGCGCCCCTGGCCACAGGCGCCGTCCTGGACGAGCTGGCGATCGAGCTCCCCTATGTGGAGTTCCCCTTCGACTTCCGAGAGGGAATCGAGCGCTTCCGACATCACCGAGGCCTAGCGCAGAGCGCCTCGGTGTCCATGGAGGCCCGTCTCCTCCTCGACTGGATCCATCGGCTCTCGGATGGGACGGTCGCTGGGCGAACCCTCGACGACGCCCTGGTTCTCACCGGCCGCACCGAGAGCGGCGTACGTTACACGGCACGGGCGAGACTTCTGCCCGACCCCGCTGGCCCCGTGCCCGATGAAGAGCCGACGCTGCTGGTGAGCGTCTACGGCGTTCGGGTCTACGGGGTGATCGATGAGCCCTGGCCTGCCCTGGCTGGCAGGCTCCTGGACCTCCTACCTCCGAACCTGGTCGTGGACCGGACCCTCACGGCTGCTCGGATTCGCATCATCAAGCCTCTGCTCGTCCCGCTGCTCGCCAAGATGGGC
The DNA here is from genome assembly GCA_937897815.1 of uncultured Pseudomonadota bacterium. Taxonomy (GTDB): domain Bacteria; phylum Myxococcota_A; class UBA9042; order PHBI01; family CALCNF01; genus CALCNF01. Next base: position 2,500 of record CALCNF010000479.1, read on the forward strand.
TGGAAGCTCCCCGAGTGGCGGACCCTGGAGGCCCGCGGCGTAGAGATCCGCAGCGGACGCGTCACCGCCCGATTCGAGTCCGCCTCCATCGCGCGACCCGAGGTCGTCGATCTTGCGACCGTGGGCGACGCCCGGATCCGCCGGGCCATGGAGCGCTTCATCGAAGACCTGGATCTGAAGCGCCACCATGGCCAGATCGATCGTCTCCTCGAAGAAGGTCAGGCACGCGAGGCACTCGCCGAGGTCTATCGCGCCCTCGAAGGTCCTCCCGCACCTGGCTTCCTGGCCGAGCGGCTCATCGGGATCTCCGCGAGCCGCCCCATTCTCTACGACGAGGGCGAGCGGGTCTGCCGAGCGCTCCTCGAGGTGAGCCGCGACGACCACGCCGCGCTGTGCGGGCTGGTGTCGATCGCCCTGGGACGAGGCCAGGTCGAGGAGGCCACGGTGCACCTGGAGCGCCTGGTCGAGAGCCTCGAGGGACGCTCCGAGCGCGAGGACGCGACCGCCGCAGACCTGACCCTGGCCGAGCTCCTCGCTGAGCCCGACCCGGAGGAGGCGCGCGCCGCCTTAGCCCGGGTCCTTGAGCGCTCACCTGACCACGAAGAGGCCCTGGAGATCCTCATCGGCCTCGCTGAGCGGGCGGGTGACCAGGACGCCGCCGTCCCCCTGTACAAGCGGTTGCTCTTCTCGTCGCGCAGCCCCGAACGAACCCGAGAGGCCGGCCTGAGGCTCGCGCGTCACGCCCTGGCGCTCCACGAGACCGAAGACGCCCACGTCTTCCTGCGCGTCGTCCTGGAGGCCTTCCCCCACGACGCCGAAGTCCAGCTGGCCCTCGCGGATGTCCACGCGCTCAACGGCCGACTCAAAGAGGCCGCTCGAGTGCTCGTGACCGCCCTGCGCGCCGTCGCACCCTCCAACTCAGATCTCCTGGTTCGGGTGGTCTCACGCCTGGCCGAGCTCGCCATCGATGACCTCCACGAGACCGGTCGCGCCAGACGCGCTCTGTGGCGCGCGGTCGACGCTTCGGACCTCACGGACGACCAGGCGCTTGGGCTCGCGGCGCTCGCGCTGCGCGCCGAGGACCCGGATCTCGTCGTTCGGTACGCGACGCGCGTGGAGCAGACGAGCGAACTCTGGCCCAAAGCTGGCGTACTGCTGGCCCGCGCCTATCTGACTCGAGGCGACAGGGAGGAGGCTCTCTCCGCTGCCCTTGAGGTCCTTGAGACGACACCCGGAGACCCGGAAGCCCTGGAGCTCCTGGAGCGCGCTGCTGCTGGCGTCGA
>CALCNF010000480.1 GCA_937897815.1 uncultured Pseudomonadota bacterium
CTCGAAGAGCTGACCTGCGAGAGGACCGAGAGCGACTTGTCGTATTCTCCGAGGCGCAGGAGCGCCTTGCCGAGCACGTAGCGCGTCTGATCGGATCGGGGCGGTCGCGCGTTATCGACCTGCTCTCGGACGATCCGGTCGTCCGGGCTGTCGAGCGACATCTTGAGCAGCAAGAAGCTCGCCTCATCGGAGAGACGAAGCTCCGGACCGGCCACCACCTTGTTCAGGTAGCTCACCGCTCCCTTTCGGTTGCCGACCTCGATCAAGCAGCGACCGAGCATGAGCATGGCGCTGTAGTAATCCGGGCTGGTCTTGAAGGACTTGGTGTGGACCAGCTCCATCAGGAGCACGCTGGCGTTCTCGAAGTGACCCAGGTCAAAGAAGACCTTCGCGTCGATGTGCCGGCTCTCCGTGTCGTGCTTGGCGAGGATCGTGAGGGGGGCCGAGTAGAGCTCCGTCATGCGCGTGATCGCGCCCTGGAGATTCGTGAGACGTCTACCAAACGAACGCACGACCTCGCGCTCGTAGCTCCAAGCCGGCATCGAAACGCCGACCAGGAGCAGAGCCACGATGCATCGTCGCAGTGTCCGTCCCAATCTCACCCGTTGGCTCCCTTCCGCCTAGTCCTGCGACTCCGCAGCCTTCACGACGCTGTCCTTGGTGTAACTCTTCTGGTCCACCTTGAACTTGATGCTCGGCCGGTCGGTGATGTTGTAGGTGATGTCTCCCTTCAAGAAGCCCGTGCTGGTCACCTGTGTGATCTTCCCCTTGGTGGCAAAGAAGGTGTAGCTGGCTCGAAGCTTGAAGACGTAGTCCTTGAGATACGTAAAGAAGATGGAGTCGCCTTGATAGACCATCTCCACGCTCAGGCTGTGGTTCCCCGGGGCCACATTGCCGCTGAAGATCTCGATGGCATCCTCGGTATCCAGGGTGCCCGTGGCGTTGTCGAGGAGCTTCAAGGTCTCCCCGTCGAGCCTGTAGTGAACCTCGATGGGCTTGAAGCTTGAGCCCATGTCGTTCTGGTGCTCGACGACCAGCTTCGCCTCAGCGATCACGTCGTTGAGGATCCGCTCCTTGAGGAGCATCAATCGGGTCTTGGACCGAAAGATCTTCTCCTTGAGCGAGACGACCTTCTCCTCGAGCTCGCGGAGCTTCAGATCGTAGCGCTCCTCGGTCGTAGGGGCAGGCGCGGCCGCGGGCGCCGCCTTCGGCATGCCCTCGGTCGCGGGCGCAGGCTCAGGCTCGGGTGCCTGCGCGTGCGCGAAGAGTTGAACCGATCCCATCAGCACCATAGCCGCGACAAACGTTGCGAACGTCGCGGTTCGGAGTGAGGGGCCATAGGCGCCCATCATCGTGGTTTTCCTCATCGATTTAGGGTGGTCAGTAGCCGACAGCACGGAGCGCCGTGGCAACGCACACGATGTCCAGAATCCTCGGGGGAGAGAAGTGGGCTCGTGCAACCCACACAGTCTGCCCACAGCCGGTCGATTCGTCAACCGAACCCTCGCGTTCTTTTTCGCCCGTAACCCATTGTTTACAAAGGGCTTTTCTTTTCGCGCGCTCGCGAGGCCCAAATTGCGTCGTCGCGCGGGCTAGATCGGGGACCAGGAATCGTCGTCCTCGGAATCGCCAAGATCCGCGGCGTCAGATACACGGATGACCTCTCGGAGGACGGGAATCACGTCCTCTCCTGTCAGAGCGCTCGACACGAGAATGGAGACCCCTCGATCGCCGAAGGCCTGCCTCCAGAGATCGAGCTCGTAGCGATCGTCGACCAGATCGATCTTGTTCAGGACGACCACGCGAGGTCGCTCCGCGAGCTCCGGAGAGTGCGCCGCCAGCTCCTTCTCGATGATCTCATAGGCCTCAAGGGGATCGGGGGCGTCCGGCGAGAGGCTGATGAGATGGATCAAGGCGCGGGTGCGCTCCACATGCTTGAGGAAGCGATCGCCGAGACCATGGCCTTCGCTCGCCCCCTCGACCAGGCCTGGGATGTCCGCGATCACGAGGACCCGGTCGTCGACGCGCGCGACGCCCAGGTTCGGGACGAGGGTCGTAAACGGGTAGTCGGCCACTCGGGCCTGACTCCTGCTGACCTTGCGAATGAAGGTGCTCTTGCCTGCGTTGGGCAGTCCCACGATCCCCACGTCTGCGACCAGCTTCAGGCTCAGATCCAGCGTGAAGCTCTCGCCCACCTCGCCGTCCTGGGCGAAGCGCGGCGCCTGACGCGTCGAGGTGGTGAAGAAGGCGTTGCCGCGCCCCCCTCGACCGGCCTTCGCGAGTACGATCCGAGCGTCGGGCTCCACGAGATCGGCGATCACCTCACCGCTGGAATGGTCCGTGATCACGGTGCCCGGTGGGAGCGGGATCACGAGATCCTCACCAGCCGCTCCGGACGCCTGACTCTTGCCGCCCTGCTCACCAGCCGGCGCTCGATACCAGCGCTTGTAGCGATGATCGAGGAGGGTCGTCGTGTTCGGATCGGCCCAGGCGATCACGTCGCCGCCACGACCTCCATCACCGCCATCAGGTCCACCACGAGCGACCTTTGACTCGCGCCGAAAGCTCACTCGGCCCGCGCCGCCATGGCCGGCTACGACCTCAATGGTGGCCTCGTCGATGAAGCGCATAGGGGTTACGTTCGCGAGAGGACCGGCGCGCCTGAGCGCACGCGGTCAGCGACCCTATGCCCCTGCGGCGGGGAGCACAGAGACGCTGCGGCGACCGCCGCGTCCCTTGTGGAAAGACACATGGCCGTCGCAGAGCGCGAACAGCGTGTAGTCCTTGCCCACGCCGACGTTCTTGCCGGGGTGGAAGCTGGTGCCGACCTGACGTACCAGGATGTTGCCGGTGCGAACCTGCTCGCCCCCGAAGCGCTTTACGCCTCGGTACTGCGGGTTGGAGTCGCGTCCATTCCGAGAAGATCCCTGTCCCTTTTTATGCGCCATGGTGAGCTCCTCGTGCCTTATCCGGCCGCGATTCCGTTGATACGGACTCGCGTGTACGCCTGCCGATGTCCTTGCTTACGGATGTAGTTCTTACGGCGACGGAACTTGAAGACCACGATCTTCTTGTCTCGATCCTGTTCGAGGATCGTTCCGCTCACCGAAGCACCCGCCACGGTCGGCGTTCCCACGTGCGTCTCGTCGTCGTTTCCGACCAACAGGACATCATCGAACGTGAGTTCGCTGCCGCGCTCGCCGTCGATCTTCTCGATCTTGACGACGTCGCCTTCTTCAACTCGATATTGCTTTCCGCCAGTGCGAATCACTGCATACATGACTCAAGCCTCCGTCAGAGGGAGCGAGAAACTAGAGAAGGGGCCTGCCGCTGTCAAGGACTCAGTCACACCCTTCTACGATGGGCGTCACCGTGCACACTTAGAACAGCCCTCGCAGGCTCTCGAAATAGGGTGCGCGAGCGACCCCCCGCTCTGTGATGATCGCGGTGACGAGCTCCGCTGGGGTCACGTCAAAAGAGGGGTTTCTCACGGGCACGCCTTCGGGCGCGACCGGGTGACCGAACACCCCTCGCACCTCATCGGCCGATCGTTCCTCGATAGGGATCTCTCGGCCGTGAGCGATCGCGAGATCGATCGTCGAGGTGGGCGCGGCGACGTAAAACGGGAGCCCGTGACGAGCGCACATCACCGCAACCTGATACGTCCCGATCTTATTGGCGACATCTCCGTTGGCGACCGTTCGATCGGTCCCTACGATCGCCAGATCGATCTCGCCTGAGGCCATGAGGTGGCCCGCGGCGTTGTCCGCGATCACGGTCACCTCGATCCCCTCGCGTAGACACTCCCAGGCCGTGAGACGGCTCCCCTGCAAGTAGGGACGCGTCTCGTCGGCATACACATGAACGCGCTTCCCGGCCTCGACGGCCGCTCGAATCACGCCGAGCGCCGTCCCATACCCGGCCGTCGCCAGGCTTCCGGTGTTGCAGTGGGTGAGGATCCGCGCCCCATCTGGGATCAGCTCGGCTCCGTTGGCCCCCATGGCGCGGTTGATGGCGATGTCCTCGACGCGGATCGCCTCGGCCTCAGCGTCTAGAGCGTCGAGGAGAGCCGGGAGATCGCCGGTCCAACCGTCCACGAGGGTCGTCATCCGATCGATGGCCCAGAAGAGGTTCACGGCGGTGGGCCGCGTCGCGGCCATCTGGGCACAAAGCGCCCCATAACCCTCCCGAAACGAGCCAGCGTCCAGCTGACGCGCGCCTAATGCGAGCCCCATGGCCGCCGCCACGCCGATGGCCGGAGCGCCGCGGATCACCATCGTCGTGATCGCGTCAGCGACCTCTTCGGCGCGCTCGTAAGCGTGGTAGATCTCCTGGCTCGGCAGCTGGGTCTGATCGAGCATGATGACTCGACCCTGAGCGTCTCGCTCGATAGGTACGATGGCGCCGATCTGACTCATGTTCTTCGCTCCTCGAGCAGGCGACGAACCAGCTCATTGACCATCTGTGGGTTCGCTTTGCCCCGGGTCGCCTGCATCACGCGCCCGACGAAGAAGCCGAGGAGCTTCTCTTTGCCACCCAGGTACTGCTCCACCTGGCCGGGATTGGCCTCGATCACCTCGCGAACCTGGGCCTCGATGGCGCCGGTGTCTGTGATCTGGCCTCCGTGCTCCTTGACCCAAGCGGCGGGGGAGACCCCTTCGCTGAACATAGCCGCGAAGCAGCTCTTGGCCATCTTGGAGGAGACCGTCTTGTCTCCGATGAGGCCCAGGAGCTCCCCCAGGGCCTCGGCTCCGACAGGAGAGTCCTCGATCTCTTTACCCTCTGCGTTGAGGGCGCCCAGGAGCTCACCCTGAATCCAATTGGCCACCAGCTTGGGGTCATGGACCTGGCCGTTCACGGCCTCGAAGTAGTCCGCCCGTGCCTGGGTCTGGGTGAGCACATCGGCGTCATAATCCGTGAGCCCCAGGCCGATGAACCGCTCCCGGCGGGCCGCGGGCAGCTCGGGCATGGACGCGACGACGCGCTCATACCAGGCGTCATCGATCTCCACCTCCATGAGGTCGGGATCGGGAAAATAGCGGTAGTCGTGGGCCTCTTCCTTCGAGCGCAGGGCGCGACTCACGCCCGCCTCGTCGTCCCAGAGTCGGGTCTCCTGAACCACCTCGCCGCCGGACTCAATATGGGCGATCTGGCGTCCGATCTCGTAGTCGATGGCGCGGCCGACGAATCGGAAGCTGTTGATGTTCTTCAACTCAGTGCGCGTGCCGAGCTCCGCCTGACCGGTCGGCCGCACAGAGACATTGGCGTCACAGCGGAAGTTCCCCTCCTCCATGTTCCCGTCGCTGACGCCGAGCGCAACGACGATCTGGTGAAGCGCCCTCATGTAGGCCACGGCCTCGGCCGAGGAGCGCATCTCAGGCTCGCTCACGGTCTCCACGAGGGAGACCCCGGCACGGTTGTAGTCGACCAGGGAACGATCGCGGCTCGACTCATGAACCAGCTTCCCGGCGTCCTCCTCCAGATGAATACGGTTGAGGCACACGACACGCTCGTCGCCGTCCACGCGGATCGTGAGCTGACCGCCACTGCAGATCGGTCGCTCAAACTGGCTGATCTGATAGCCCTTGGGCAGATCAGGATAGAAGTAGTGCTTGCGAGCGAACCGGCTCTTGCGATCGATCTCGCAGCCCAGCGCCAGACCCAGACGCATGGCCAGCTCCACGGCCTCGCGGTTGAGCACAGGCAGCACGCCGGGCATCCCAAGCGTGACCGGATCCACGTGGGTGTTGGGCCCGGCCCCGTACTGGGTGGAGGCGGCCGTGAAGAGCTTGGACTCCGTGGCGAGCTGGACGTGAATCTCCAGACCGATCACGGCCTCCCATCCCTGGGGAATGCTCATGAATCACCTCCACCGGGCCGGCGGTTCGCGAACCCGCAGTGGCGCTCCACAGCGGCGCTCGCGCGGACCAGCGTCGCCTCTTCGAGGGCCGGCGCGATCAGCTGCATCCCTACAGGAAGCCCGCTCGAGTCGAGGCCACAGGGCACGGAACCGCAGGGGAGCCCCGCCAGGGACGCCGGGATGGTCAGGATGTCCTGGAGATACATCTGCAGGGGATCCGCGGTCCGCGCGCCCAGGGCAAACGCCGTGGTCGGGGCCACGGGGGCGGCGAGCACATCACAGGTCTCGAAGGCGCGCTGGAAGTCCCGCGTGATCAGGGTCCGGACCCGCTGAGCTTTCAGGTAATAGGCGTCGTAATAGCCGCTCGAGAGCGCATAGGTGCCCAGGATGATCCGGCGCTTCACCTCCGCTCCAAAGCCCTCCGCTCGACTGCGCTCGTAGAGGCTCCTCAGGTCCTCGACCCGGTCGGTCCTATGGGTGTATCGAACCCCGTCATAGCGAGAGAGGTTCGAGGACGCCTCCGCCGTGGCGATCACGTAGTAGGTCGCCACCGCGTACGAGGTGTGCGGCAGCGCGACGGGGACGAGCTCCGCGCCCTGGGACTCCAGGCCGGCGATCGCGGAGCGCACGATCGACTCTACCTCGGGGTCCAGACCCTCTCCGAAGTACTCCTCCGGGACACCGACGCGCATGCCCGTGATCGGACGCTCGACCTCCGTCGTCAGTTGGAGCGGCGCCTCCGGGATCGAGGTCGAGTCGAGGGGGTCATGGCCGCTCAAGACCTCGAGAAGCTCCGCGGCGTCCGCGACATTGGCGGCCAGCGGACCCACCTGATCGAGACTCGAGGCGAAGGCGACCACGCCATAACGGCTGACCCTTCCATAGGTAGGCTTGAAGCCAACCACCCCACAGAAGGACGCGGGCTGACGAATGGAGCCCCCCGTGTCCGTGCCGAGGGTCAGGGGAACCTGCCCGGCCGCGATGGCGGCGGCGGACCCACCCGACGATCCCCCCGGAACTCGGTCCGTGTCCCAGGGGTTACGGACCACACCGAAGGCGGAGTTCTCGTTGGATGAGCCCATGGCGAACTCGTCCTGGTTGAGCTTGCCGATGGGAATGGCGCCCGCGGCTCGGAGCCGCGAGACGACGGTCGCGTCATAGGGAGGCACGAAGCCCGCCAGCATCTTGGAGGCGGCGGTCGTCTCCACACCTCGGGTGCAGATCATGTCCTTGACGCCCACCGGGATCCCCGCGAGCGGTCCGAGTGACTCTCCGCGAGATCGACGGGCGTCGACCTCGACGGCGGCGGCCAGGGCGGGCTCACCGGAGGTTCGAATCCATGCGCCCACGTCCTCGTCGGTCCCCTCGATGTTCTCCAGGGTTCGCTGGGTGAGCGACTCAGCGCTGAGGGTTCCCGACTGGAGCGCCGCGCGGAGCTCGGAGACCGGGCTCTGAGGCCCCAGGGGAAGATCGGCCATCAGACGACCCTCGGGACCACGAAGGAGGACCCGTCGCTCTCTGGAGCGTTGGCCAGAGCCTCGTCGTGGGAGAGGTGCTCGCCCCTCGAGTCCTCCCGCAGCGGCGTCGCCAGGGGGATCGGGTGGCGGGTCGCCTCGACGCCCTCGGTGTCGACCGCGGAGAGCTGATCGACGTGCTCAAGGATCGAGCGGAGCTGCCCACCCAGGACCTCTCGCTCCTCCGTCGAGAGGTCCAACCGGGCCAAGGCGGCCACCTGATCGATGTCGATGTCCATCAAAACCTCGTCGCTCATGAGCTCGCGTGGGTCGCCACAAATCCCTCGAGCTCGGCGCGGATCGTCTCGAGAGCCTCTGCGCTCTCGGCCTCGGCCCTGAGGACGATCACGGGCTGAGTGTTCGAGGCGCGGATCAGCCCCCATCCCGTGGGGAAGTTCACGCGCGCCCCGTCGATGTCGATGACGTCGTAGAGGGCCTTGTAGTGCGCGATAGCGCGCTCCACCACGCCGAACTTCACGGAGTCCGGACAGTCGAGGCGAATCTCAGGCGTGACGTGGGTCGTCGGCACGTCCGCGAGGAGCTCGCTCATGGTTCGATCGCTGTGGCTCAAGATCTCCAAGAGCCGTCCCGTCGCGTACACCGCGTCGTCAAAACCGAACCATCGGTGCCGAAAGAAGATGTGCCCGCTCATCTCTCCGCCGAGCAGGGCGTCCTCTTCCTTCATGCGCTCTTTGATAATGCTGTGGCCCACCTGACTCATGATCGGTCGTCCACCCTGAGCCGCGATGTCCTCGAACAGGGTACGAGAGCACTTCACCTCGCTGACGATCGCGGCCCCAGGCACCTCGCGTAGCACCTCACGAGAGAGGAGGATCATCAGGCGGTCTCCCCAGATGATCGCGCCGGTCTCGTCGACCACGCCGATGCGGTCCGCGTCCCCGTCGTAGGCGACCCCCACGTCAGCGCCCGTGGAGCGGACACGCTCGATGAGATCCACCAGGTTCGCCTCGACGGTCGGGTCCGGGTGGTGATTGGGGAAGGTCCCGTCCATATCGGTGTAGATGGGATCGACGCTGACGCCCAGGCGATCGAGGAGGCGGAGCGCGGCGGGACCACCGGCCCCGTTTCCGCCGTCCACCACGATCCGCATGGGACGGTCTCCCAGAGACAGATTCTCGGCTACGTAGTCCACGTAGTCGTCCTCGATGGGCCGCTCGACGTGCTGACCTCCCGGGGCGTCCTCAACGCCAGACTCGATGCGACGGCGGATCTCCTGAACGCCGTCGCCGTGCAGGGAGTTCTTGCCCATCATCATCTTGAAGCCGTTGTCTCCAGCCGGGTTGTGGCTCCCGGTGATCTGGATCCCTCCATCGAGGTCGCGATGGAAGACCGCGAAGTAGAGCAGAGGCGTGGGGACCACGCCGACGTCCTCGATCTCCACACCGGTGGCGAGGAGCCCGCGAACGAGCGCCTCGTGGAGGCGAGGGCCATGGGTACGGCAATCACGCCCCAGGGCGATGCGGCGGCCGCCGTTCTCTCGAAGGAGCGAGCCATAGGCCCGGCCCACACCCTCAGCCAGGGCGTCCGTGAGGTCACGGTCAGCGTCACCTCGAATGTCGTAAGCGCGAAAGATCGCTGGGTTCAAAGGAGTTCCTCCTGCTCGTCGGCGCGGAGGCGATCGACCACCTCGCGCACCCGTTGGCTCTCCGTCCGAGGGACCACCAGGGTCGCGTCGGGGGTGTGGACGACGACGAGGTCGGAGACGCCGACCACGGCGACCAACCCTCCCTCCGCGGACAGGACGTTCCCTGCGCCGTCGATCTCGATCACGTCTCCTGCCTGAAAGCTCGATCGCTCGCCTCGATGGTCGTAGAGCGCCTCCCAGGAGCCCACATCCGACCAGCCAAAGCTGCCGGGGATCACGCGAACACGGTCTGTGCGCTCCATGACCGCGTAGTCAATGGAGATGGACTTCAGCGACGGATAGACCTCGGCGGCCGGGCGGGCGGCGTCACCGAAGAGCGAGCGGAGCCCCGCCAGCAGCTCGGGCTCGAAGCGCTCGAGCTCCCGAATGGCCAGCGAAGCCGGCATGAAGAACATGCCCGCGTTCCACAGGAAGCCGCCGTCTGCCAGGTAGCCGAGCGCCGTCTCTCGATCGGGCTTCTCTCGAAAGGCGCCGACGTCGAAGACGCCGTCGCTGATCTCAGCGCCTCGCTCAATGTAGCCGTAACCGGTCTCGGGACGCGTAGGCGGGATACCCAGGGTGACGATGGCGTCCTGCTCTCGAGCCGCGGCGACCGCCCGGCGGGCCGTCTCCTGGTAGGCGGGGATGTCCGCGATGTACTGGTCGGCCGGAACGACGGCCAGCACCGCGTCGGGATCGCGCTCAGCGATGTGAAGCGCGGCCCAACCCACGGCCGCCGCTGTGTTGCGGCCCACGGGCTCGGCGAGGATGTTCTCGGGCTGAATTCCAGGGAGCGCGTCCGCGACCGCCTGGCTCAAGATCTCTCCGGTGACCACGAGCTGACGCTCCAGAGGAGCCACAGGCAGCAACCGCTCCGAGGTCATTCGGAGCATGGGTCCCTGACCGAAGAGATCGGCCAGCTGCTTCGGGCGGGCCGCCCTGGAAGCCGGCCAGAAGCGACTGCCGACACCGCCGGCCATGATCACGACCCAGGGATGGGGTTCAGAGTTCACGAGGAGAGGCTCCTTCAACGATACAGAACTAGAGAAGCTCAAGGCGCCAGAGGATGGTCACACCCGAGAGCACAAAGCAATACCAAGCGAAGTGGGTAAGACCCCCTCCGTGAAGGAGACGCAAGAGCCACTTCAGGGCGAGCCATCCTACCGCCGCGGAGACCAGGACCCCGACGGCCAGAGAGACCCCGTCGACCCCCGCGAGACCTCCCTCTGCCAGCTTGAGGACCAGCGCCCCGGCGATGGCGGGGATGGAGATCAAAAAGGAGAAGGTGGCCGCCGTCTCGCGATCGAGACCCGTGAGCAGACCCGCGGTGATGGTCGAGCCGCTGCGACTGATGCCGCGGAAGACCGCTCCCCCCTGAATCACGCCGATGATCAGGGCGTCTCGGGCGGTCATGGACTCGATACCTCGAGCCTCACCACCGGCGTCGATCTTTCGGCTGAGCCGTCCCAGAAACAGGAGGAGCACCCCGTTGACGCCCAGGGCCACGCCCACCCACAAGACGTCAGCGGCGAGGGACTCCATCAACGGGCCGGCGAGGATGCCGATGAGCCCCGTCGGGATCGAAGCGGCCACGACGAACAAGCCCAGGCGAGCGTAGGGAGAGGCCTCAAGGCGGGCGGAGCGATTGGCGATGGCGAGCCACTCACGGACGATCTTGATCACGGGCTCACGGTAGATCAGGAGGATCGGGATCAAGGTCCCGACGTGGAGCGCTACGTCGAAGAAGGTCTGGGGCTCTTCGACGCCGAAGAACGCGCTCAGTAGACGCAGGTGACCGCTCGAAGAGACGGGCAGGAACTCCGTGAGCCCCTGGAGGACCGCCAGGGCGATCGTGAGCGTAATCGCCACCGACTACCTGTGGGGCCTGCTGGGGAGTCCCGTCGCCTCCCGAGCGCGGGCCAGCACGCCCTGAGCCACCTCGCGGGCGCGTCGAGCGCCGTCGCGGAGAATGTCCTCGAGCGTGTCTCGATCGGCCATGAGCGCGTCAAAGCGCTCCTGCTTCTGAGCGAAGTAGGCCGAGGACTTCTCGAGGAGCTCCAGCTTGGCGTGTCCGTATCCAAAGCCCCCGGCGCGGTAGCGCTCGGCGAGCTCCGCCTGCTCCTCCGCGGTAGAGAAGAGCTTGTAGAGCTGGAAGACGTTGCAGGTCTCCGGATCTTTGGGCTCCTCGAGGGGCGTCGAGTCCGTGACGATGGACATCACCCGCTTCTTGATCGCCTTCTTGGAGCCGAAGATCGGAATGACATTGTCGTAGGACTTGCTCATCTTTCCGCCGTCGACGCCTGGGACGATGGCGGTCGAGTCGCGGACGCGACCCTCCGGGCGCTTGAGGCCAACGCCGTTCCAGTTGCCCTCTTCATCGAGGCAGTTGCCCCCGACGAACTGCTGATTGAAGTGGCTCACCATGTCGCGGGCCATCTCAATATGCTGGAGCTGATCGCGACCGACCGGAACGACGTCCGAGTCATAGAGCAGGATGTCAGCGGCCATAAGGACCGGATAGCTCACGATCCCGAAGTTGATCTCACGCTGATTGGCCCGGGCGTCCTTTACGGCGTGAGCGCGCTCGATCAAGCCGAAGCCCGTAACGCAGGAGAGCAACCAGGAGAGCTCGCAGACCTCGGGAACGTCACTCTGACGCCAGAGCACGGTCTCGGTGGGATCGAGACCACAGGCGAGCCAGGTCGCCGCGACCAGGTAGGAGTCCTCGCGCATCAACTCGGCGTCGCGCACGGTCGTCAGGGCGTGGTAGTCCGCGATGAAGTAGAAGGCCTCGAACTCCGAGGTCATCTTCAGGGCGGGCTCAATGGCACCGAAGTAGTTGCCCCAGTGGGGTTGCCCCGAGGGCTTGATACCCGAGAGGGATCGCGGTCTCGTCGACATGCTCGAACGACCTTGCTTCGAGAGGGGGTTCTCCGCCGAGGCCCACGGGCGTCAGCGAATGATGTGGAACTCAACGCGACGGTTCCGGGCACGACCGTCCGCGTTATCGTTGGTGTCGATCGGAGCGTCCTCGCCGAGCCCAATGGCGGTCAATCGAGTCGCCTCAACGCCTCCCTTCACCAGGTAGGCTTTCACGGAGTCTGCCCGCATTCCGCTCAGTCGGCGGTTGTATCGCGCGCTTCCGTGGGAGTCGGTGTGCCCCTCAATTCGGACGCTGATCTGCGCCGCTTTTTGGAGCGCGTCCGCCACCTCGTCGAGGAGCTCGAAGCTCTTCGGGAGGATCGTCGCCTTGTTGGTGGCGAAGTAGATCTTCTGCTTGAGCTCGATTCGGGTCTTGGTGACCACGATTCGCTTGTAGATGTCGGGACAGCCGTCGTCGTCCTGGTCGCCGTCGTAGTCCTCGGGCTGCGTCGGGCAGTTGTCCGAGGGGTCGGGGATCTTGTCCTGATCGTTGTCGGGGTCGGGGCAGCCGTCGATGTCCTCGAAGCCGTCGCGGTCCTCCGGCTCCATGGGGCACTTGTCCAGGTTGTCCCGGATGCCGTCACCGTCGTTGTCGTTGTCCGGGCAGCCATCCTTGTCCTGATAACCGTCTTTGTCCTCAGGGAGCTTGGGACACTCGTCCTTATCGTCGTCGATCCCGTCGCCGTCCTTATCCGACTCGGGACAGCCGTCCTCATCTCGATCGCCGTCGTAATCCTCGGCCTCTTGAGGACACTGATCTTTCGCGTCCATGATGCCGTCGAGATCGGAGTCGATGCCGCACTCGTCGCCGCGGGATCCCTCCCAGGCCTGCTTGGCGTAGAGCTCCGCCTCCTGGAGATGACGCCAAGCCCGGGTCGTCTGACCCAGGTTCGATTCATAGACCGCGAACGCGATGTGGGAGCGCGCCTTGGCCAGCTCGCGCGGCGTGCAGATCCGCGCCTCCTGGTCCGCCCCATCGAGGATCGACAGGAGCTCGTCGCGCTTCTGCTCGACGGACCCACCCGAGACGCAGCCGGCCAGGAGCAGCGCGCTGATGAGCGCCGTGGAGACAGCTCGTATGGAGCGCACCCCGATCATGGCGTCACCGGCTTACGGCGCTTCTTACGCCGCTTCTTCTTTTGAGGCATCGAGCGCCCCTGGGTGTTCATCTCGAGGAGCTTCTGACGCTCGAGGGCCTGCTGGGCCTCATCCATGCAGGAGAGCGCGTACTGGGTCGCTTGCATCGCGAAGTCGTCCGAGGCCGAGAACTCCGAGTATCCCTCCGTGAGCTTGGCCTTCTCGAGGTAGCTCACGGCCAGCCAATAAGAGTAGGGAGCGAGCTCGTGCGCTTTGACCTGCTCGGCCTGCTTGATCGCCGCCTCGGCCTTGCCCACGGCCGTCGAGGCGGTGACAGGACCACATCCCGCTGCAACGCCTACAAACAGGCAGAGAAGCAGCGACAGGAGACAGGTGCGGGCGCGGAAACTGAGCAAGGTGCTCCTTTCTCGGTCGAGCGGGCTACGCCCGAAAGGGCAACGCCATCGGTACAACGGGACCCACCCTGTGTCAATCGAGACTCGTTGACGGGTCCGCTCGGGCACCGTTACAGTCCGGCCCTTCAGCCACACGGATTCTGGGCCTGTACACCACATGAACGCACCTCCTTCGCCCCTCGACAAGCCCAGTCAGATCAAGAAGCTGGTCCTCCTGGGCCTGTTCTTCGCGTTTTGGCTCTGGGCCGATCTGTGGACCAAGCACTGGGCCGATACGCACCTGGCAGATCCGCGCCACCCCATCGCCTTGACCGTCACCCCTGATGAGAAGGGGAAGACGATCGCGGAGGTCGTCACCGATCGTCTCGGGCTGGAGGCGGGGAAAGACACCGAGCGCACGATGGCGCACGTCTTTAAGCTCCCGCCTGTCGCGGCGTTCACCCCGGACACCCCGGTGTTCGGGCCAGACGGCGTGCCCGAGGACACCCGCGGCTTCTACGTCTTCTGGCGCGAGGACGCGAGCCTCCCGCCCCGACGGCTGGATCGAACCGACCGACTCCTGGCCAACCGCTGGCTCGCCTCGGCTCGAGAGGACGCCGATCCCGTCGAGGTCCTCGCCGCGGTCGACGGGGCCCTCGCTGAGCTCAAGCTGGGAGACTGGGTCACCGACCGCGTGCGGCGACTCAGTGAAGATCGCCTCGGCGAGGTCACGGGCACGCGCATGCACCCGATCCGAGGACGGACGACGACGGTAGCCCCCAGGAGCCCCGCGGTGGTCGGCGAGACCTATCTGGTCGAGTGGCGGCAGATCGACGTCATGGGCACCTGGTTCAAGTACGTCTACGCCGAGAACACGGGCGCGGCCTTTGGATTCCTCAAGGGAGCGCCTCCGAAGCTGCGAGACGGCATCTTCTTCTCCCTGACTGTCGTCGTGCTCCTGGCGATCATGGGGTTGATCGTGCGCATCGAGGCTCGGCATCGCATGGTCCTCGTGGCCCTCACGGCGATCCTGGCCGGCGCGATCGGGAACTTCATCGATCGCATCCGCTATGGATACGTCATCGACTTCATCGACATGTTCCTGGGCTCCTATCACTGGCCCACCTACAACGTGGCCGACATCGGGATCTCCTGCGGAGTGGTGCTCCTGATGCTCGACATCACCTTCAACAAGGACAGCCCGCTCGTCACCGAAGAGGAGCGAGAAGCGAAGAACGCCAAGGCCTCCGAGCCTGAGAGCGCGACCCCGGAGAAGACCTCATGAGCTCGGCCCAGATCCGCTACACCATCGCCATGCCGGCGCCAGCGACGCACCGCTTTCAGGTGTCTATCCATGTTCGGGGCGCCTCTGGCCCGCTGCGCTTCAGGATGCCGGCCTGGACCCCTGGCTCCTATCTGGTGCGAGAGTTTTGCCGACACGTTGAGGACGTACGCGCGTTCACGCCCTCGGGCGAGGCGCTGCCGGTGCACAAGGAGGATAAGGCCTGCTGGGTCGCCGAGGCGGCCGAGGGAGGCCTCGATCTCCGCTACGAGGTCTACGCACACGACCTGACGGTCCGCACCTCCCACATGGACGCAAGCCACGGCTTCTTCAACGGCACCAACGTCTTCTTCCGCGTGGAGGGACACGAGGAGGGTCCGTTCCGCCTCGACGTTCAGGTTCCCGATGGGTGGATCAGCTCGGCGGCGCTCCCGCGCGACGACGATGGCTCCTATATCGTGGCCGACTTCGATGAGCTGGCTGATAGCCCCGTCGAGTGCGGCACTCACGAGGAGCACCACTTCATGGCCGGGGGCATCCCGCACCGCTACGTGTTCTGGGGCTCGGGCCACGAGGACATGGAGACGATCATCGCCGACACCACGAAGATCGTGGAGGCGGAGATCGAGCTCTTCGGGGGCGCGCCTCCCGAGCTCGACGACTACCTGTTCATCTGCCACATGCAGGAGAAGTGGAACGGCGGCCTGGAGCACAAGAAGAGTCAGGTCAACGGCGTAGACCGCCTCTGCTTTCGAGATATCCGCGGCTATGAGCGCTTCACGACCCTCGTGACACACGAGTACTTCCACACCTGGAACGTGAAGCGTATCCGAGCGGAGGGGCTGGGACCCTTCGACTACGATCAGGAGGCCTACACGCCGCTCCTGTGGATGATGGAGGGCATCACCTCCTATTACGACACGCTCGTGCCCACCC
>CALCNF010000481.1 GCA_937897815.1 uncultured Pseudomonadota bacterium
CACCACGGACTCCACCTGCTCGAGCGGCGCGTGCGGCGGCTCGACCTTCTCTCCCGCGGGCACGCCGTGTGATGACCTCGACCCCTCGACCACCGGAGACCAGTGTGTCCTTGGGGTCTGCGAGGGCGACCCCATCCCCTGCGACGAGGGGTGCTGCGATGCGGAGGACGGGAGCCCGTGTAGCGACGGTGATCTGTGTAGCCAAGATGTCTGCATGGGCGGTTTTTGCGTCGGGACCGACTGTCCCGTTGACTGCTCCGCCTACGACGGCGCCCAGGGCTGTCTGGTCGGGGCATGCGATCCCGTGACGGGTGCCTGCTCGGCCCAGGCCATGCCTTCTGGCGCGCCCTGTGATGACGGCGACCCCTGCACCACCAACGACGCCTGCCAGTCGGGAACGTGCCGAGGCGTGACCAAGGACTGCACTGAGCTCGATGACGCCTGCGTGGTCGGCTCCTGCGATACGGAAACCGGCGCCTGCCAGGCGGTGGCCGCCTCCGATGGCACCCCGTGCAATGACAAGGACTCCTGCAGCGGTCACGATGCTTGCACCGGTGGTCTGTGTCAGGGCGCGTTCGATCTGTGCGCGGCCTGCGCGGGCAAGCTCGCGGGCGACGCGTGCGATGATGGAGACCCCTGCGCGGCGAGCACCGGTGTCTGTGTCCAGGTCTCGGACGGGCTCCGCTGTGAGGCGCCCAAGAAGGACTGTTCGGGGAGCTCCACGGTCTGCGAGATCGGGATCTGTGACGCCGTCACGGGATCGTGCGTCGCCGTGGCGCGCCCCGAGGGCGCGACCTGCGACGATGGAGACACCTGCACCAACGGCGACGCCTGCACGACCCTGGAGGGTGGGGACGCTCCTGTCTGCGCGGGCTCGACCGTCGAGATGTGCGGTGATGTGGCGCCCGACTTCTGTGAGCCGGCCGTGTCGAACAAGAGCCTGGCGGACGCGATCCCGCTGGCCCTCGACCCGGTCCTTGAGGACGGCGAGGTCACCGATAAGGAGTCCCTGGCGATCCTCGGCGCCCTGTCCAAGGCGGGGGACACGGATTGGTTCGTGCTCTCGGTGAAGGCCGATGACCGGATCGACGCCGTGACCTCGGATCACTGCTTGAGCCCCCTGTCGACGATCCTCCACATCGTGCGGCCCACCGGAGAGATGATCTCCATCCCAGCCGTGAACGGAGGCTTCGCGTCCCTGAGCAGCGACCGGGCCGGAGCGAGCGGCAACTACTATGTGGGCGTTGGGGCCCTGAGCGCGGAGGGCAAGAGCTCCTACCAGCTCAAGCTCACCCGCCAGCCCGCCGACCCCTGTCACGTGGATGACGACTGCGGTTGCGACCAGCTGGTCTGCGCCCAGGGAGGCGCAGCTGATGGGACCTGCGTCGCGAAGAACCCCATCGAGCTCGAGCCCAACAACGGACCTGGTCTGGCCACCGCCCTGGGCGATCACACCGGCGAGTCTGGCGCGATCGTCCTCTCGCGTCTCGGCTCACCGGGCGACTCGGATTGGTTCGCCCTTGAGCTCGACGCCTCGGCGCCGATCACGCTCACGACACAGACCAGCTGCGATGAGTCCGCGGCCGACGACTCGGTGGCGTCCTCAAGCGACCCGGTCTCTGTCGAGGGTCCCGAGGACCTGAACTACGCCTGTGATGAGGTGGCCGAAGAGATGGCCCATCAGGCCCAGACCAGCGATGGCACATCCGACGCCACCGAGAGCTCTGAGACGGTGGTCGCGAGCGTGAACACCGAGCTCGTGATCTTCGCTCCCGATGGAGAGAGCGAGATGGCGGTCGCCACCACCAACCAGGACGGGGGCGCCGAGGCGGCGCTCTACGACTTCCTCCCGCCGAGCGCGGGTACGTACTTCGTGCGCGTCCGAGGGGAGGCGGGCTCCATGGGGCCCTACACGCTCCACGTCGCTGAGACCGCCTGTGAGTCGGCGGCCGACTGCGTGTGCTCGGACCAGCTGTGCGGTGGCCAGGGGGCCTGCGTTCCGAAGCTCACGGCGCCCGAGCCGGTCGCGGAGCTGGCGAGCGCCTATGAGCTCAGCCTGGGCATTCGGCTTCACGCCATGATCGACACGCCGTTCGACAAGGACACCTACGCGATCACCCTGGGCGAGGGCACCTATGAGTTCGTGACCGAGAGCTTCTGTGGCTCCGCGGTCGAGACCCGCATCGCGCTCTACGGGGCGGGCGATGATGGGGAATCCGTCTTGATTGAAGAATCCAGCGGGGGAGGCGAGGGCCCCTTCGCGGCGATCCCAACCTACAGCGTCGGAGCCGCTCAGACCCTGGACGTCGTCGTCCGGGCCGAGGGAGCCGCCATGGGGAGCTACATCCTCGTGGTCCGCGCGCTTGAGGAGGCTGGACAATGAAAAGCCTTTATCCAAACCCGATCCTGATCGCGGTCCTTCTTGGGCTCGCGCTTCTGCTGACCCCGACGACCGCGATGGCTGAGTCCTGCGGGGATGATCCCGCGGGCACCGCGTGCGCCGGTGCTGGGGTCTGTGACGGAGCCGGTGAGGCCGACGGCGCTGGCGGCACCGCAGGCGAATGCGTCGATTGCATCGACGCGTCCCAATGCGCCGACGACGGCGACGCGTGCACGACCGCCACTTGCATCGCCAACGTATGCGGTACGACAAACAACACCGAGCCGTGCAATGACGACAACGCGTGCACGACCGGAGATACGTGCTCAGAGGGCTCTTGCGTGGGCGGCGCAGCGCCTGACTGCGATGACGACGATGTGTGCACGACAGACACCTGTGACGCATTAGCAGGTTGCGTGAACACGCCGAACACAGACCCCTG
>CALCNF010000482.1 GCA_937897815.1 uncultured Pseudomonadota bacterium
CAGCGTGGATGACGACCCCCTCGTGCTCTTCGATCCCGCGGCCCAGATCGCGACCCACGCGGGCGGGCTGAACCCGCCCGAGATCCTCGAGGCGCTGCACACCGGGGCCTTCGGCGACAGTCCGCTGATGAGCGCGCCGAACGCGACCGGAGATCACGCGGCGCTGCGCGAGATGAGCAGCCTCCTGCGCGAGGCGACCGACGGCGCCCTCCCCTATGTCGCCTTCGGGTGCTCCGGAGCTCAAGCCAACGAGATGGCCCTGCGCGTCGCGGCGCGCCTGCGCCCCGAGAAGAAGCGGGTGATCTCCTTCCGCGGCGCGTTCCATGGCCGCACGATGCTGGCCCTGCACAACACCTGGAACCCGGCCAAGCGCGAGCGCTTCGAGCTCGACGGGTACCGGGCCTGCTGGATCGACTGGCCGGCGTGGGGACACGATCAGCCCCAGCCCACCGGCTGGGATCTGTCCGGCTGGGACCAGACCCAGGGCGCCTCCTCTCGAAGCGCCCCGGAGGGAGCGGATGACCTGCTTCGTTCCGAGTGGGACTCCCTGGCGGCCGTAGAGGCGGCCATGGAGGACGACGAGGCCCTGGCGATCCTCGTCGAGCCCATGCAGGCCGAGGGCGGCGAACGTCACGCGACCAACCGCTTTGTATCGAGGCTGCGTGCCCTGGCGACCGCCTATGGCGTTCCGTTCATCGTCGACGAGGTTCAGACGGGCTTTGGGCTCGGCGGCCCGTTCTTCTGGCATCGCCTCTTTGAGCTGCCCTCCCCTCCGGACGTGGTGACGGTGGCGAAGAAGGCTCAAGTGGGGGCCATCCTGAGTCAGACCCCCATCGGAGACACGGACGAGACCTATGTGGCGAGCGTGATTCGCGGGCTCGTGCAGGCGTCGATCATCGCGTCCGGAGACGCCGAGGCCTGCGAGGCGTCGGTCCGCCCGAAGCTCGAGGCGCTCAAGGCCGCCCACCCCGATTGGGTGGGGCACCCCCGAGCGACCGGCTACTCCTTCGGGTTCGATCTACCGAGCAAGGAGGCCGTAGCCCACATCATCGGTCAGCGCCTCTGGCGCGGCTACATGCTCTACGGAGCCGGCGAGCGGGCGCTCCGCTTCCGCCTCCACCCCCACGTGAGCCAAACGGCGCTCGACGCCCTCTTCCAGCGGCTCGACGAGAGCCTGACGTTGCTCGCGAGCGGGGAGGCCCCCTCCTGGCGCGAGCTCTCGCCGCCCGACCCGGCCCGCTCATGGCCGCCCAACCGCCGAAGCCTGCCGAGCGGCGTGCGCATCGAGTCGGTCGACGGGGCAGGATGGAGCGCGGTCCAAGAGCAGGTTCGGCAGCTCCAGGCCCTCTGCTATGAGCCGGCGCGCAGGGACAACCTGGACCTCTTTGGCGCCATGCTGGAGGACCCGGGGTCCCTCTTCCTGGTCGCCGTCGAGGGAGACGCGCCCCTCGGCGAGGCTCCCCTGATCGGTACGGCCTTCGCCCTGCCCCTCGAGCTTGAGTCGTCCCTCGATGGACCGGCACAAGACCCCATGCTGGGGCGCGGCAACACCGTCTACTCAGCCGACGTGACCGTGCATCCGGACCATCGCGGCCGAGGTCTGGGCGTAGCGATGAAGGAGGCGCAGATCCGAGCAGCCATGGTCATGGAGCGACCCGACGGCGCGCCGCGCTACGCGTTCATGACCGGCCGAAACAAGGTCGGAGATACGCCGGGCATCCAGCACATCAACGAGCGTTTCGGCGCATGGCAAGTGGGTCTCTACGACAAGCAGTACGGCGATCCCGACGGCTCGGCCCTGTACTACCGCATCCCTCTTGCCGCCCCACGGCTCCCTGCGATCACCGCGACCGCGGGTCCCGCCAACCCCGCACTGGACCTGGCCTCGGGCCTGGGCGCGCCCTTCGGGGCCTCGGGTCGTGGCAGCGCGTCCTACAAGGAGCTCGAGCGGGGCCTTCGTTCCGGGGCGCTCAATGGAGGCCTGGCGAACAAGGTGAGCCTGTGCAACTTCGTGACGCCCAACGTGGTGCGCGCAAGCGAGTGGCTCCGCGCGCTGGCTCCGAAGAGCCTCGGGCACCTCGTGATCGCCAACGGCCGCGCGGAGACCGTGGATAAGGGTCTGAGGGCCATCAAGTTCCATCGCGGCGAGGGCGCCGTAGCCATCGCCGTCGGCCCCGTCTGGGGCGGCGAGTCGACCGCGGCCTCCAGGAGCCTCTCGCGACCCGCGGACCATCCGGAGAATCACTTCGGCTGGCCGACCACCTGGGACCCCTGCGACGACATGGACCGCGCCCTGAGCGACGCCCGGGCGGCCATCGAAGAGGCGGGCGCCGATCGGACGCTGGCCCTGGTCATCGAGCCGGTCTACAGCGTCACAGGCCGCGCCGTCCCCGAGGCCTTCTGGGCCCGGCTTCGAGCCCTGGCCGACGAGACCGGCGTGCCGCTGGTGACCCTGGAGAACACGACCGCCGGCTTCCGTTCAGGCCGCGGTGCGTTCCGCAGCTCGAGCCTCCCGGTCTCGGTCGACGCCATGTGGTGGTACCCAGGCGGGCAGACCGGCTTCATCTTCCTCTCCGACGCTCTGTATGTTCCCGACAAGCTCACGCTGATCAGCACCTGGGACGGCGACGAGGTCTCCATGACGCGCATGCTCTGGGAGAGCCGCGTCGCTCGAACGATGCCCGTCGGCGAGCGGAGCACGCGCCTGAGGCAGATCGCGGAAGGACTGGGCGAGGTCGATGGCGAGGGGCTCTCCCTGAGCGACAGCACGAAGGACGACGACGCCACAGCGGGGATGCTCCTCGATCAGGGCGTGCGTGTCGGGCGCGGCCGAGACGGCTGTGTCCTGTTCGCCCCGCCCATCGACATCTCCGAGGGCGAGCTCACGAGATTGGCCCGCGCCGTAGCCAACGTTCAGGGAGGTGTCGAATGAGCGACGCGAAGATCTACCCGGACGCCGCGAGCGCCATCGCCGACCTGGTCGACGGGGACGCGATCATGAGCGGCGGCTTCGGACTCTCAGGGAATCCCGAGCACCTGATCGAGGCGCTCCTCGACTCGGGACGCCGCGACCTCACGATCATCAGCAACAACTGCGGCAACCAGGGCAAGGGCCTCGCCAGGCTGCTGAAGAGCCGCCAGGTCGGCGCCTGGAAGGGCTCCTACATGGGTGGCAACCCGGACATCCAGGAGCAGTTCGCCGCGGGCACCGTCGACGTGGAGCTCATCCCCCAGGGCACCCTGGCCGAGCGGATCCGAGCCGCGG
Organism: uncultured Pseudomonadota bacterium; assembly: GCA_937897815.1. Classification (GTDB taxonomy): domain Bacteria; phylum Myxococcota_A; class UBA9042; order PHBI01; family CALCNF01; genus CALCNF01. Next base: position 3,266 of record CALCNF010000482.1, read on the forward strand.
GCGCCGGGATCCCCGCCTTCTATACGCCTACGGGCGTCGGCACGGTCGTCGCCGAGGGCAAGGACGAGCGGGTGTTTGGCGGCAAGCGGGCGATCCTCGAGGAGGCCCTCCCCGCCCGCTGGGCCTTCATTCGAGCCCACCGCGGCGACACCTACGGCAACCTTCAGTTCTACGGCACGACGCGGAACTTCCAGATCGCCATGGCCATGGCCGCGGAGATCACCATCGCGGAGATCGATGAGCTGGTCCCGCTGGGCGCGATCCCGGCGGACGACGTCCACCTACCGGGGATCTTCGTCCAACGGATCTTCGAGGCGAAGGACCACCTCGACCCGGTGGAGCACATCACCACCCGCCCGAGGCCATCGGACGCCTAAGCGGTGGCGGTGGGCGCGAACGGTACGTCGTCGCCCAGATCTTCCACGGAGACGCCCGGCGCGAGCTCGACGATCTCGAAGCCCTCTGGTGTCGGGTCAAACACGCCCACGTCCGTGACCACGCGGTTCACGACGCCCACGCCCGTGAGCGGAAGCGAGCACGCGTCCACCAGCTTGGGGCGTCCGTCGCGTGTCCGGTAGGTGGAGATCACCAACACACGGCGCGCGCCGCTCACCAGATCCATGGCGCCGCCCATCCCCGTGACCAGCTTGCCCGGAACCGACCAGTTCGCCAGGTCGCCCCCGAGGGAGACCTGCATGGCGCCGAGCACCGCCAGGTCCACGTGACCACCACGGATCATGGCGAAGGAGGTCGTCGAGTCGAAGGTGCTCCCACCCGGAACGATGGTGACCGTCTGCTTGCCTGCGTTGATGATTCGCGGGTCCTCGTCACCCTCGTAAGGGAACGGCCCCATTCCCAGGAGCCCGTTCTCCGAGTGGAGCATCACCTCGCCGTCCTCCGGCAGGTGGTTCGCCACCAGGGTCGGGATCCCGATGCCCAGGTTCACGGTCATCCCTGACTCGATCTCCCGAGCGGCCCGCTGAGCCATCTCATCTCGCCCCCAGCTCATTCGACACCTCCAGCGGTCCAGATACCCTCGGAGCGGCGATGAAGCCACATCAGAATCGACAGAGCGCTGAGCGCGGCGCGCTCCGGGATGCTCGAGAGCTCGACCCACTCTTTGTCCGTATGAAGCTCGCCGCCGACCGGGCCAAGCCCATCGAGGGTCGAGATCCCATAGCTGTGCAATAGATTGGCGTCGCTCCCAGCTCCGGCGTCCGTGAGCTCGATGGCGCCGAGCCCCAGGCTCTCCGCCGCCTCAAGCCAGATGTCATAGAGCTGCAGGGTCTCGAAGGACTCGGGCCACACGGGCCGCCCCATGGAGCCCGTGACCGTGGTCAGGCACCCACGAACGCTCTCGTTGGCCAGCGCCTTCATCTTCTCCTCGACCCAGGCCATGTCTTCGTTCCGATCGCACCGGGCGTCCACGATCAGGGTCGCCGCGGCCGGGATCACCGTCGCCTCAGTACCCGCGCGCAGAACGCCACAGTTGAAGGAGACACCGCGCGCCGGATCGTTGAGCGCCTCGATGCGCTGAACGAGGACCACGGCCTCCTGGATCGCGCTCCGACCCGCGTGAGATCCCTCACCGGCGTGGGCCCCACGCCCCTGAATCTCAAACTGAAACCGCCCGGTCGCCCGACGGGAGCCGACGACCGCGCCGTCGGGACGGGCCGAGTCAAAGACCAGCCCGATCTCGGCGCCCTTCGAGGCCTTCTCCAGGAACGCGCAGCTTGACGAGGACTGCCGCTCCTCGTCGGTGCTCACGAAGACCCGCACGTCGAGGGCCTCGACCACGCCCAGGGCCGCGAGGGCGTCGAGCATGGTGAGCATCACGATCAGCCCACCCTTCATGTCCGCGACCCCCGGCCCCACGGCTCGGGTCCCGTCGATTCGAAGGCCCCTGAAGCCCTCGGAGGCCGGGTGGACCGTGTCCACGTGTCCGACCAGGATCAGCGGGATGCTCTCGCCCTCCCCCTGGCGCCGGGCCAGGAGATGGACGTGCCCCGCCTCGGTCGGCAGCTCGGTGACCGCGAACCCGATCGTCTGGAGCGCCTGGGAGATGAGCTTGAGGCACCGCTGGTTCGCCGCGACGTCTTCGGTGGGCGAGGCGATGCCCACCAGGGCCTCATAGAGCTTCTGCATGGCCGGCATGCACGACTCACAATGCGTACGCAGCTTCTGCGCCAGCATCACCCTGGGATCCGCCTCCACCGACACAACCTCCAAGTGAAACGAGAAGGGGACCGTCCCATGAGAAGCCGCCTGATTCAACCGCCGACGGCAACCCAGGCTGTCACCCACGGTCTGATTTAGCATGCGCCGCGCGCAGACATGGGCTACCTTCCCCGCCCACGACGGAGATGGCCTCCATGGCGACCAAAAACCACCCGATTCGAGCGGCCCTGCGAGACCGTATTCTCATCATGGATGGTGGGATGGGGACTCTGATTCAGGCCCGTGAACTTGGCGAGGATGACTACCGCGGTGAGACCTTCGCGGACCACAGCCATCCCCTCGAGGGCGCCCATGATGTCCTGAGCATCACCCGGCCGGACGTCATCGAGGAGATTCACTGCGAGTACCTCGAGGCTGGCGCGGACACCATCGGGACGAACACGTTCAACGCGACGAGCATCGCGATGGCGGACTACGCCATGGAAGAGCACGTCTTCGCCATCAACCAGGCGGCCGC
>CALCNF010000483.1 GCA_937897815.1 uncultured Pseudomonadota bacterium
CGGGAGTCACCTCCTCCACCAGATCTTCGGGGACGTCTTCGACCACCTCGATGGCGACGTCCTCGACGCTGTCCGTGGTCTCGGCGACCGCGGCGTCGGAGGCGCCGCTGTCCTGGGTGACGCCGTCGACCGAGCCGTCACCGGGGGCAGCGATGTCCCCCTGGGCGCTCCCGCCTTCGTCTGCTTCGCTGCACGCGGGCGCGACCATCAGGAGGGCAATGAAGGAGAGGCTGAGAATGTGCTTCATGGGGTGGTCCTTTGGGTGGCGTGCTGGGAGGCGATGGAGAAGCCGAACCCTTCATCGCCCTCTGGAGAGAGCAGGGTGACGGCCGGTATGCTGGCCATCCCGAAGTTGGAGCCCAGGAAGACATGGATGGTCCCTGCCCAGATGTTCTCATCACCCTGCTTGAGGCCAACCTGGGTGACCAGAAGATCGCTGAGCTTGTCCCCATTGGTGTCGGCCGCGCTGATGGCGTCGCCGAAGTAGGTGCTCTGTCCCACGAGGACGCTGGTCGGAGTTTGGGCGACCCCTGAGGGGCTACCGAAGAAGACCTCGACGGTGCCATTGCCACCGATGGCGATGTCGCTGTACCCGTCTCCGTTCACGTCGCCAGCCGAAGACACAGCCAGGCCATACTGACCTGGTCCGCTCAGGATCGCTTGTGGGCTCTCCAGTCCCGTCGGCGAGCCAAGGAACAGGTAGGCGTCGCCATCACTCGGCGCTCCGACCAGGGCATCCGCGTAGCCATCGCCGTTCACGTCGCCCGCGCACGCGACGTCGATCCCGAAGGATCCTGAGCCGATGAGGTGATTGTCTTGGGTTTCGCTCAGGCCCTCTGGCCCCCCATAGAAGACGAAGGCCTCGTCGGTGCTGGCCCCCGCGATGACATCCGCGTAGCCATCCCCATTCACGTCGCATGCGCCTGCCACGGAGGTGCCGAGGGAGAGGCTGGTAGAGGTCGAGATGGAGTTGGGGGCATCCGAGAGACCGTTCGGTCCGCCGTGATGCACGTGGAGCGGCGCCGGCTGCAGGGTGAGCAGATCGAAGAAGGTGCCGACCACGACATCACCGTAACCGTCGCGGTTCACGTCACCGGCGGCCGCGACCGAGAACCCGAAGAAGGAGCCCTCTTCCGCCCACACGTTGGTGGGCCACGGATCGACGCCGTCTGGACCATTCCAATGGACATACACGCCCCCGGAGAGGCCCCCAGCCACCAGGATGTCGATGTGCCCGTCGCCGTTCACGTCACCCGCGGACTCCACGGCCCAACCGTAAGCGAAGTCATCTTCCAGATCGGGCGGTGGCTCCAGGGTGATGTCCAGATCCGGGTCGATACCAGGCGGCTCGCTGTAGAACAGGTAGGCTTTCTTCGTGCACGCGCCTGCGCCGCAGCCTCCTGTGAGGACGTCACCGCGATTGTCGTGATTGAAGTCGATGCTGGCGCCCCACGCGATCTTGTTCTCTGCGCCCGAGTTCTGGAGCGTGAACGACCAAACGGGCGACTCAAGCGTACCGTAGCCTTGCTGGGTGATGGTCTTGGCGGTCCAGTAGTAGACGCCCGCGGTGAGCATGTTGGTCGGTCCACCCGTGTTACCTTCTGTTACGAACTGGGTGACCAGCGACGTGCACTCCGGGTTCGCGCAGATCTTGATGTCCGCCGCGTAGCCGCCGCCCGCCAGCGCGACCTCGAATTGAGGGTTCAAGGTGTTCACCGTAGCGCCCGCGGGTGGCCAGATCAGCTTCGGTGGGAGCGGCGAGCACTTCGATTCCTGACAGATGGAGTACTCACCGCACGAGTTGTTGCACCAGCCGCAGTGATTGGGATCCGTTTCGGGATCGGCGCAGTCTCCATCACAGTTCATCTGTCCCTCTGGACAGGCACACATCCCCATGTCGCAGTAGGAGCCCGCGCCGCAGGCGTTGCCGCACTCGCCGCAGTGCTCGACGCTGGTCTGAACATCCAGGCAGACCCCATCGCACTCGTATCCGTCGGGGCAGACGCAGCCCTCGGCCTGGCAGGTCATCAGCGGCGGACAATCGTCGTTCGACTGGCACTGTTCGTCACCTCCGTCGCCGGTGGTCATTCCGTCGCCTGTGGCCACCCCGTCACCGCTCGTGTCACCACCCCAGAAGTCGGGGAAGCTCCAGGCGTCGTCTACGTCGCTGGCGATGTCTACGGGTTCGGTCGTGTCTGCGATGTCGGTAGGTGCGCTGCTGTCGCCGGCCGAGTCGGCCATGGCGGCGTCCTCGACGGCCGTATCCGCCCCGCTCGCGTCCTCCACCACCTCGCCTCCCGAGGAGCTCGCGTCACCGGCGTCGAGCGCGGGGTCGGTCGCGACGTCAGGCGCGGTGTCCTCTCCGGATATAACGTCGCTCGGTTGGACGTCAGCGACGTCCACTGGAGCCGGTGGTGAACTGCCCTCGGAGGAGTCCCCGCAGGCGCCGCAGAGCGACAGCACGAGAAAGAATAAGCCCATGGTCTTCAGCGACATCTCGACCCCTCTCAACCACGCCAGGTGGCGTCTCATGTGGTGCAGTTCACCATCCTACGGCAACTTGTCGCCTCGCCGCTAGCGCCGCCCACCCCAGGGGTCAGGGGCCCTCGACCCGAAAGAGGCCGAGCTCGATGCGCTCGCCCGGCTCCCCGAGGATGAGCGCGTCCGAGTCGCTGCGCGTGCTCACCTCGAAGGTGAGCTTTGGACGCCAGGGGGCGCTGCGCTCCAGGGCGGCGCACCGAGGGTGGAGCCCCGCCTCCGTGCGCCCACCTCGGACCTTTCGCGCCCAGCACGCCACGCTGCGATACCAGTACACCGATTCACCGGGCTCACGGCTCTCCAGCACGCGCTCCGCGTCCTCGAGGGCGGCGATCTTCCAGCCCGCCTCTCGCAGCGGCAACGTCAGGAGCGTTCCAGAGAGCTCATCGAGCGTGGGCCACGGGGTGATGATGATCCCAGGCGGCTGCTCCAGGAGGTGGGGGAGGACCTGCCCCTGCTGGGCGTCGATCTCCTCCTGCTGGCCGTATCGCTGGCCGATCCAGTCGCCGTGGGTCCCCAGGGTCGTCAGGCTCAGGGTGATGATCACGGCGGCGACAATTGTACGGGCGCGGACGTGGGTCACGGCGCCACAGGCCAGGCCGATCCAGACCGCCGGCACCCAGGCCTGGCTCAGCCCACGCCTGAAGGACGAGGGCCAGCCGTAGTCGCAGGAGAGGAGGAAGCTCATGGCGAACGCGTAAGCGAAGAGCCCGAGGGCCGCGATGCGTGTCTCCCGAGCGCGTAGGGCGAGCCCGAGTCCCACGGCGCCCAGGGGCATCCACCAGACAGGTGAGACCTCCGGATCAAAGAGCGGCCAGCTGTGGATGCCTGGCCTGGACCACCAGCCGATGGTCAGCGCCGAGCTGCTGCTGCGCTCCGAGAGCATCGCGCCTACATCCGGAGCTACGATCAGCGCCCAGGCCGCGAGCACCAGGGCCAGGGGGCGAAGGCCCCACAGCCGACGTCGCTCGTCGGGCGCGGCCATCCAGAGCGCCCAGGGCAAAAACACGCCGGCGGCGTACTGGCTGGGTCGGAAGACGCCCGCCATGGCCAGGAGCACGGCGCTCAAGCCGAGCCAGACAGCATGCCCGGACCGGGCGGCCAGGGCGGCGGCGAGAACCCCCGCGACCAGGTGCGCGACTGAGCCTGGGAAGGCGTCTTCACATCCGCTGATTCGGATGGCCATGGGGAGGGTCGCCAGGGTCATGGCTCCCGCGAGGCTCGGTAGGCGCTCGGCGCGGAGCGTCCGAAGGAGCAGGTAGACCGCCCCTACCGTGAGGCTGGACCACATGAGGTTGGTCCAGGCCCAGCTCGAGATCGAGGGCTCAACCCCAAGCTCAGCCAGGAGACGCTGGGCACCCTGGGTCCCGGTCATGGGGCGCAAGAGCGGGGAGAGATCCGCGATGACCTCGAGGTCCCGAGGACCCCGGGTGTTCTCGTGGAGGAGGGTCATAGGACTCATCCAGGCGCGCACCGCTCCGGCGACGACCGTGAGCCCCGCGGCCGCTGCGAGATCCACGCGGTGGGCCGCTCGCACTCCCGCAGGTGTGGAGCGAATTCCGGCCGTCATAAGGAGAAGGGCCAGGGCCCATCCCAGCGCCAGAGTCCAGGTCACCGGGATCGTCGGCTGCTCGATGGGCTCGGCCGCGGGAGCGCCCCCGAGGGGAGGGGAGGAGGAGGGGCCGTCGAGGGTTCGGAAGAACGCCCCCTTGTCGGCTGATTTCAGTGCGGAGAAGAGCGCCTCCCCGGCGACCTTCAGATCCTCGCTCGGTCGCGCTGCGCTCACGAGCCCGACTCGGAACGAGGCGGTCTCTCCAAGGGCCAGCGAGGGATTCGGCAAGGACGCCTCAACAGCGACGAGCACCAGCTTGGCTGGATGGGCCCCCTCCAGGATCAGCTCCGCGAAGTCTCGCTTCACCGAGACCTCGCTCAGGGTCCATCCCGGCCGGACCTCAGCGTCGAGCTTGTGGGGATCGAGGGCTCGGAGAATCGAGCGGCTGCTCTCGGGCGGTAGGACCTGCCTCTCGGCTCGCGCGTCGCCCACGGTCGCCACGAGCGCGACCGCGAGCAGGGCGGAGGCGAGGGCCCTCCTCACCTACTGACCAGCGAGCACGGCGCGGTAAAGTCCGCCCGGCGGGTCTTCGGGCGTCTTCGACTTACAGGCGCCGTAAACCGACATGTAGAGCGTGCCATCCTCGGCTTGCTCTACCTGGGTGACGTTGGCCAGGTGGCCAATGTGCTTGTCGACGGTCAGCTGGTGCTCCGCGTCCGCCTGAATCGCTCGAATGAAGCCGACGCAGAACTCTCCCAGAAGGACGTGCTCGTCGAGGCGGCCGCCGTAGGGGTCTCCCTCGACCCCGCGCAGCTCGGGGCTCACCCAGATGGCGCGCGAAGCGACCGGTTCCGCGTCGTCGTCGTCGAGAATGTACGGGTGGATGTCCTCGTGGTCGTACTCAGCGATCGGGTCCGAGAACCCTTCGCAGCCTGATGAGCACGTGCCCTCGTGGGTAGGCCAGCCGAAGTTCTGTCCGGCCTCCGTGACCAGGTTCAGCTCCTCCCAGTCGTTCTCTCCCACGTCGGCCAGCCAGAACCGACCGTGCCGGTCGAGGCTACCGCGCCACGGCGCTCGGAAGCCCCAGGCGTACAGAGCGTCGCTTCCATCGACACCATCCAAGAAGGGGTTTCCAGGAGCGGGCTCATACCCACCGACTCCCTCTTCCCGGTTGGGAATGACGCGGGCCACGCCACCCAGGATGTTGCTCGGATCCTGGCCGTTTGCGCTCACGCGTTTGTCTCCCCAGATGGACCAGAGGACGCCTTCGGAGCCGAACCCGATGCTTCCGACGTTGTGCCACGGGTACTGGGTGTCGGTGTCGCCAGCCGAGATGATCTCCACGGGGTCCTTGCCCAGGGAGTCGAGCTCATCTGGCGTCCAGGTCACGCGGTGGATGGCGCTGTGGGTCTTGGAGGTGCACTGGCCGATGTAGACGAGCCGGTTGTTCGTGAAGTCTGGGTCGAAGGCCAGAGAAAGCAGGCCGCAATCAAGATCGGAGTACACGCCGGGAATCTCCACACGGCCCAGGCGAGTCGCGGAGTCTCCGTCGAGCCGATAGTGGCTGATGAAGCCGTCCTTCTCCAGGACGATCAGATCGTCCGGCGCGCCGGGCACAAAGTGGAACTCCGTGGCCTCGATGGGAGCGTCATCAGCGGTGTCGATGTGGACGAACTCCAGGGCGGGAAAGCCCGAGTCGGTCGAGCTCGTGTCGGCGCCGCCGTCGGTGTCCTGAGTGCTCCCCACGTCTGGGGTCGGCGTGGGCGTGGGCGTGGGCTCATCGTCTTCGCCACAAGCGGGCAGCGTGAGGCCGATGACGAGAAGGATCGTGGGGAAGAGGCGGTTCAAGGGTGCTCCTTGGGGGTGTTCTGAGGGTGACGAGTAGCGTGATGAGCGCGGTGCTGCAAGGAACTCAGGCAGGGTCGAGTCCGAGGATCCATAGCCGGATCTTCTCAATCATCTCGGCGTCCTTGCGCTGAACTCCCACAGGCGGCATCGCTTTGGCTTCCTCGCCGCCTCCGTCATCGTCGTCGTCCACCGAGTTGTTGACCAGGGCCTGGTACAGGATTGAGGCCTCCGGGTCTCCCGGCACCACGCGGATCCCAGGCGCGGAAGCGGAGCCCTCAGTCGGCTTATTGATGAGGGCTTCGAGGGCGACCTCCGAGCCCAGGTCGTAGCTGGATGAGGGGCCATCGGATCCGTTGTGGCAGTGCACGCAGTTCCCCTGGAAGTACCCCAGAACCTCCCGCACCTCAGGGTCGTCGTGCTCCACAGCTGTGACGCTGGGCGGGCTCCCGAAGACGGCCTCGTCCGTGAGCGTCGCGACCGTCTCACTGGAGAGCTGGCTGGCCGCGAAGCCGAGCACCTCGGTCGGGTGTGATTCGTGGCACTTGCGGCACTGCAGTTTGTTCGGGACGGCGTGAAGGAAGGTCTCCCCGTCCTCCGTGACCTCGATCTCCACCGGGAGCTTCAGATCCGACCGCTGTCCATTGAGGCTGTCTGCATCCCAGATGTAGGAGGCGTACTCGACGTCATCGGCAAGGATACGAACCACCCGCGTCTCCACAGGCCTTTGCCCCTCCGGGTGGCTCGGGTCCGTGGTCGTGAAGGTCTTGAAAAAGAGGGTGTCGGTCGGAAACTCCCAGGCGTCGGAGGCGCTGGTGTCGACGATCGTCCCCTCAGGCAGGCGAACATGTCGCAGCTTCTCCAGGCCGTTCGACCACATAGGCCAGACCGGGGCGTAGAGCTTCGCCTCGACCGGCGTGGTCTCCAACCTCGGGAGCGCAGGGAACAGGCCGAGCTCCTCAATCGTCTCTGGGAAGTCCAGAGTGGGATCGGCAAGGAGCGAGCCCTCCCGTGCGGTCAGCGGGCCCTCTGGCTCCTCGGCGCAGGCTGCGAGAAGCAAGGCCGTGAGCGCGAGGCGTATGAAGGTCGAGGAACTCATAGGCGGAGCGTAGGGGGCGCCCGGTTAGACATCAAGCACTTGGGGGCTCCACTACCAGATACCTTTGACACCGGGACCACCGAGCCCGTACGCCGCGGCGGCCTCGCGCATGTACGCCGGGACCACGATGTAGTCCTGGAGCGCCATGCAGGCCAGGTTGTCCGTGCACGCACACTCGGAGGCGTCTTCGGCGTTGCATCCCTCGGGTCCGTTCGTCCAGACCTGGTCGGCGTTGGCGAAGTGGGTGAGGTTCGGGTCGTACTTCACCATGGGCTGCCCCGTCTCTTCATTCAGAGTTGGAATCCACCAGTCCGCCTGGCCGTCTCCGTCCAGATCGGGTCCTGGGTCGACCACATAGGCCTGAACGAGCAGGTCGTTCGCGTACTCCAGGACGCGGGCGGCGACGCCGCGCTGGACCTCGGAGCCGAGGATGTTCTCCTTGCCGTAGGTCTTGGCCACGTAAACCTTGCCGCTGGGGTGGTGCATCTCGAGGCGGTTGGTGATCTCTGGATCGGAGTCTGGCCCGAGCTCCCAGACATGGAGCATGTCGAGCCAATCGAGCTGCTGGTTCTCCGGGAGGTAGAGCATGGTCCAGGCGATGAGGAACTTCTGCTGTTCCCAGCCCACCTGAGGATCGATCGCTACGCTGTTCGGCACGTTCTGGGGGTCGAGCCCGTCTCCTTCTTCGTTACCAAAGGAGGAGCAGATGGTGCTGTTCTCAGCCGGGAAGCAGGCTCGGACCTCGTTGCCCCACCAGCTGGTCCAGCCGATGGCCTGGGCGGGATAGCCGTCCGCGTCTGTGAGCGGCGTCCCGCTGGAGTTGGAGGCGACCCGCGCTCCCTTGATCCAGTCGTCGTTCGTGAGGTTGTTGGCGAGCCAGCGTCGGTATCCGTCAGGGAAGAGATCCGCGAGGGAC
>CALCNF010000484.1 GCA_937897815.1 uncultured Pseudomonadota bacterium
CTGCTCCTCCACGGCCACCTGCCGGCGCCTACGCACCTGGCGCTTCCCGTCCTCGCTCTTGACGACCACGGTCTCCCGTCGCGTGCTCTTGCTGGTCTCGGCCTCGGTCATGATTACGCTCCGAATATAGGGAGAGGTCGCGGAATATAGGCTCGTGCTTGCGCGCGTGACAAGCCCGTTGAGCGCCCTCCCCCAGCCCGCGATTCATTGACAACCGCGGCGACCGATCACTACGTTCGCCCAGCAGGAGGGCAGGATGTCCGGGCGGAAGGTCGCTACGACCATCTACATTACTGCAGAGCAAGACCGGCAGCTGAAGCTGCTGAGCCAGAAGACCGGTTTGCCGATGGCGCAGTACATTCGGGACGGGATCGACCACGTTCTTGAAGAGAACAAGGCTCATCTCCCCCGCCAGATCGGGCTCTTCGGCGACGAGGCAGGCGCGTGACGAGCCAACCCAGACATATGGTCATCACGGGAGGCGCCGGGTTCATCGGCTCCCATCTGTCCGACGTCTTCCTGGAAGAAGGTTGGCGCGTCACCGTGGTCGACGATCTCTCGACCGGGACCCTGGACAACCTGGCTCACCTGAGCGGCGAGAGTCGCTTTGACGTGATCGAGCAGGACGTCTCGGACTGGCTCCCACGGTTCACCCGCGTGGACGCGATCCTACATCTCGCATCTCCGGCCAGCCCGAAGGACTACCTTGAGCGTCCCATCGAGACGATGCGCGTTGGAGCCGAGGGTACGAGGCACTGCCTGGATCTGGCGACGGAGCGCGGGGCGATCTTCCTGCTGACCTCCACGAGCGAGGTCTACGGCGATCCCCTGGTCCATCCTCAGACAGAGGACTACTGGGGCAACGTGAACCCTCATGGTTTCCGCTCCGTGTATGACGAGGCCAAGCGCTTCGCAGAGGCGATGACCTTCGCCTACCGGCGCACCCATCGCACGAACACGCGCGTCGTACGCCTCTTCAACACGTACGGGCCACGCATGCGCATCGGTGACGGGCGCGTCGTGCCGGCCTTCATGGAGAAGGTCATCCTGGGCCAGGCCCTGCAGATCCATGGCGATGGCAACCAGACGCGATCCTTCGGCTACGTCGCCGATACGATCGAGGGCATCCGACGGATGCTCCACTCCGACCACCCCGGCCCTATCAACCTGGGTAACCCCGAAGAGCGCACCATCCGTGACCTGGCGGAGCTGTGCATCGAGGTGTTTGGTGACGGTCGTGAGAGTATCGAGTTCGGCCCCCTGCCCGATGACGACCCGAAGGTTCGGCGCCCGGACATCTCCCTAGCCCGTGAGGTGCTGGGCTGGGAACCCAAGGTCTCCCTTCGTGAGGGCCTTTTGCTCTCCGCCGACTATTTCCGCGAAGCAGTGAAGGCGGCCCACACGTGAGTAAGAAGAAGACGATCGGCGGCGGCATCGACTTCCCCCAGGAGCGCATCCGTAACTTCTCGATTATCGCCCACATCGATCACGGAAAATCGACCCTCGCGGACCGCCTCCTTGAGGTGACAGAGACGGTCACAGCCCGTGAGCATAAGGAGCAGTTCCTCGACAAGATGGAGCTGGAGCGCGAGCGCGGCATCACGATCAAGAGCCAGAGCGCGCGGCTGCTCTACGAGGCGAAAGACGGACAGGTTTACCAGCTGAACCTCATCGACACGCCAGGACACGTGGACTTCACCTACGAGGTGTCTCGGAGCCTCAAGGCCTGCGAGGGAGCCCTCCTCGTGGTCGACGCCGCGCAGGGCGTCGAGGCCCAGACGCTCGCCAACGTGTACCTCGCCCTCGAAGAGGACCTGGAGCTGATCCCGGTCCTGAACAAGATCGATCTGCCGGCCGCGGACGTGGACCGCGTGAGCGAGGAGATCGAGGACGGCATCGGACTCGACGCCACAGAGGCGATTCACGTGTCGGCCAAGAGCGGGCTCGGGACCGAGGATCTGCTGGAGGCGATCGTGGCGCGTCTGCCCGCGCCAGGCGGGGATCGCGAGGCGCCGACCCGCGGGCTGATCTTTGACTCCTGGTATGACGCGTACCGAGGCGTCGTCGTCATGGTCCGCGTGGTCGAGGGCACCCTCACCAAGGGGAAGAAGATCCGCCTCATGGCCGCCGAGGCCGAATACGACCTGCTCGACCTGGGCATCATGGCGCCGGAGATGGAGCCAAGAAAGGAGCTGGTCGCGGGTGAGGTGGGCTACCTGATCTGCGGTATCAAGGACATCCGCGACGCACGGGTAGGTGACACGGTCACCGACGCCAAACGTCAGGCCGAGGAGGCCCTGCCCGGCTTCCAACCGGCTCAGCAGATGGTCTACTCGGGCATCTTCCCCATCGAGTCGGCAGACTATGAGAACCTCCGCGAGGCTCTGGAGAAGCTGAGTCTCAACGACGCGGCGATCGCGTGGGAGCCTGAGACCTCTGGTGCCCTCGGCTTCGGCTTCCGAGTTGGGTTCCTCGGTCTGCTCCACATGGAGATCGTCCAGGAGCGTCTGGAGCGCGAGTTTGACCTCGACCTCATCGTCACGGCGCCCTCTGTGGTCTACCAGGTGGCCCTGACGAACGGCGAGCTCATCACGGTCGAGAACCCGAAGCATCTGCCGCCACCGGTCGAGATCGACTACATCGAGGAGCCCTACGTACGAGCGGCGATTCACACGCCCCAGGAGTACGTCGGCGCGGTGCTGTCCATCTGCCAGGAGCGCCGAGGCACCCAGACCGGGCTGAGCTACATCTCTTCCAACCGGGTCATGGTCACCTATGAGCTGCCCCTCGCTGAGGTCATCATGGACTTCTTCGACAAGCTCAAGACCCAGACCCGCGGATACGCGTCCCTGGACTATGAGGTGATCGAGTTCCGCCGGGACAACCTCGTAAAGGTCGACCTCCTCGTCAACGGAGACCCGGTCGACGCCCTGGCGGTGATCGTCCATCGCGAGAACGCCGCCTACCGAGGCAGAGAGCTGGCCAAGAAGATCAAAGAGATCCTGCCGCGGCAGCAGTTCGAGATCGCCGTCCAGGCGGCGATCGGCGGCAAGATCATCGCTCGCGAGAGCGTACGGGCGTTCCGAAAGAACGTGACGGCGAAGTGCTACGGCGGCGACATCACCCGAAAACGGAAGCTTCTGGAGAAGCAGAAGGCGGGTAAAAAGCGCATGAAGCAGGTCGGAAATGTCGAGATCCCCCAGGACGCATTCATGGCCATCCTGAAGGTGGACTAAGGAAGGCGCCCGTCTGCTCGTGCGCGCATGAGGCGTTGACAGCGCGAGACGCCGTAGATACAACCCGCTCGACCCGGACCCCGGAGCCTCGATGAGCCCTGTCACCCCCCCGCCTGCGGAGCCTTCGCGGGGTGACGTCGTGGTCCCGCCGCCGAGACGGCTCGTCCGTCGAGCGCGAGAGGCGGTGGACATGACGCGCGCGCTCATCAAGCGCGCTCGTAGGCGGGGCGGCGCAGAGCGGATGGCTGAGGTGACCACCGCTCTGGACTCGGTCGATGAGATCTTGTCCAAGCGGCGACGCGGCTCCATGGACGGAGCGCGTCTGCAGGAGCGACTCGAGCGACTCGAGACGATCACCGAGGAGGTCCTTGGCTCCTTTCGCAAGTCCACCTTTCGCGAATATGTGGAGGCCGTCGCGTGGGCCGTGGTTCTCGCCCTGCTGATCCGCTCATTCCTCTTCGAGGCGTTCTCGATTCCCAGCGGCTCCATGCTACCGACCCTGGAGATCGGCGACCGACTCTTCGTCAACAAGATCGGCTACGGGCTGTACGTTCCATTCTCGCCCAAGCGCGTCGTTCATTGGGACGAGCCGGAGCGCGGAGACGTGATCGTCTTTCAGTTCCGACTTGAGGGCGACCGCAATGACGGCGAGGACTACATCAAGCGAATCGTCGCCGTGGAGGGCGATCGCGTGCGGCTGGAGAACAACCGTCTCTGGGTCAACGGAGAGCCCGTCAAGACCGAGCGGGCTCCCCGATCGACGTGCCCCCTTTATGACGGAGGCCCGGGTGAGCCCGAGGAGCCGGCATCGGTCTGCCCGTGTATACGCCAGACCGAGACCGTCGGGGATCTGAGCTACCAGACGCAGCACCTCCTCGGCAGCGCCCGTGGCACCCTCTGGGACGTGTGCGCCAATCAACCCCACTGGCCTCTCCGCGAGGGAGTGGATCCGCGACCTGGCCGATACTTCGGCGAGGCCAGCGAGAACCCCAGCTGGCCCGACGTCGTCATCCCGGAGGGGCACGTCTTCGTGATGGGCGACAACCGAGACCGCTCCGAGGACGGCCGATATTGGGGGCTCGTCCCCTACGACCGCATCAAGGGCACCGCCTTCCTGGTCTGGTGGGCCCGAGACTCGTCCCGCTTGTTCACGTGGCTTGGGTGAGGATTCGATGACGAAACTTCGACTGCAACAGGTTCTCATGGACGCCGACGCCATCCGGCGAGCGCTGCGGCGTATGGCCCGTGAGATCGTAGAGATGAACGGCGGGATGGAGCGCCTCGCCATCGTGGGTATCCACACAGGTGGCGTGCATCTGGCCCAGCGACTCTGCAAGCTCATGGCGGAGGACGAGAGCCTGAGCCCTCCTCAAGGCAACATCGACATCACGCTCTACAGGGACGACGTCTTTATCGGGCTCCCTCAGCCGGTCGTGGGCCGCACCGAGATGGCCTTCGACGTCACCGGCGCCAGGGTGGTCCTCATCGACGACGTCCTGTTCAGCGGACGCACGGTGCGCAGCGCCCTCGACGCGGTGATTGACTACGGACGCCCGGACAGCATTCGGCTGGCGGTCCTCGTCGATCGCGGTCATCGGGAGCTGCCGATTCAAGCCGATGTGACCGGGAACCGCGTCACGACCCAGGACCACCACTCCGTGAAGGTCGAGCTCGTCGAGGAGGGCTTCGACGTCGATCGAGTCGTCTTGTACACCAAGGAGGGCAGTGCATGACCGCCTTCAGCTTGCCCCATCTCATCGGAATCGAGGGGATGGACCGAGACACGATCACCAAGATCCTGGATCTCGCTGACCACTTCAAAGAGGTGAACCAGCGAGCCGTGAAGAAGGTCCCGGCCCTGCGCGGAGTTCTGGTGGTCAACTTCTTCGTGGAGAACTCGACGCGCACGCGGTCGAGTTTTGAGATCGCCGAGAAGCGACTGTCGGCGGACACCCTGAACTTCAGCGCCTCCTCCTCCAGCCTGGCGAAGGGCGAGACCCTCCGGGACACGGCTCGGAACCTTCAGGCGATGAGCCCGGACATCCTCGTGGTGCGGCACGGGGCTGCAGGTGTTCCCGGGTTCCTCTCACGGCACATCAGCGCCGCCATCGTGAACGCCGGCGACGGATGGCACGAGCACCCGACCCAGGCGCTCCTCGACATGCACACGATGCGCGAGAATCTCGGCTCCCTGGAGGGCAAGAAGGTCGCCATCGTCGGCGACATTACCCACAGCCGTGTGGCGCGTTCGAACATCTTTGGCCTGGTGACCATGGGCGCCGACCTGCACCTGGCGGGACCGGCGACCATGATGCCGCCCGGCCTGGACGAGCTGGGCGTGAAGGCCCACCACCGCATCGAGCCCGCGATCGAAGATGCGGACGTCGTGATGATGCTCCGCATCCAGAAGGAGCGCATGGGCAATGACCTGTTCCCGAATGACCGGGAGTACTTCAAGTACTTCGGCCTGACGGAGGAGCGGCTCAAGCTGGCCAAGCCGAACGCGATCGTGATGCACCCGGGACCGATGAACCGGGGGGTGGAGATCGCCCCCGAGGTCGCCGACGGAGATCAAAACGTGATCCTGGAGCAGGTCGGCAACGGCGTCGCCGTGCGCATGGCGGTGCTCTACCTGGTCGCGGGCGGCGGCCTGCTCAGCCAGAAGGAGGAGTAATGGGACGGCTGATTCTCGAACAGGGACGGCTCATCGACCCGGCGCACCAGCTCGATACGCCCGGCGCTGTGATCATCGAGGAGGGACGGATCCGCGCCGTCGTGCCCGCGACCGACGGCCCCATCTCAGCGGAGCCCGGCGATGAGCGAGTCGACGTCCGCGGTGCCTGGATCGCGCCTGGCTTCGTCGACATGCGCGCCTCGCTGCGTGAGCCCGGGTACGAGCACAAAGAGGACATCCACTCGGGCCTCCAGGCGGGAGCAGCCGGCGGCTACACGAGCGTCTGCGCCCTGCCCGACACGGATCCGGTGATGGATAGGCCATCCGTGGTGGTTCAAGTTCTTGAGCGCGCCGCAAACGCACGAGGAGCTCGATTGCTCCCCATCGCCGCGGCGACCCGGGGGCTCGGAGACGAGCACCTTGCTCCCATCGGGGAGCTCGCGGATGCGGGCTGCGTCGCCGTCACCCAGGGTGAGAAGCCCATCGGCTCCCCTCGACTCATGCGACGCATCCTGGAGTACTGCGGAGGCTTTGAGCTTCCAGTGCTGACCTCCGCGGTGGACCCAACGTTCCCCGGCCTCTGCGATGAGGGGATCTGGTCGACACGACTCGGGCTGCCTTCGACGCCTGCGGCGGCGGAGACCATGGCGCTCGCGAGGGACATCGCGCTCGCGGAGCTCACAGGCCAGCGTCTCCACCTATCGCGCATCTCTACAAAGGCGGGCCTGGAGCTCGTCGCGCGAGCGAAGGATCAGGGGATCCCTGTGACGTGCGACGTGACGGCCCATCACGTGACGCTCACGACGGCCGCGCTGGTGGACTATGACCCCAACACCCGGGTCTGGCCTCCGCTGCGCAGCGAGGCCGACCTTGAGGCCCTGCGGGCTGGGCTCGGCTCAGGCGTGATCGACGCCGTGGTCAGCGACCATCAGCCTCATCACCTTGAGGATAAGGCCCACGAGTTCCCGGTCGCGGCCAGCGGCGTGAGCGCCCTGGAGACGGTCGTACCCCTGATGCTTGAGCGCGTGGCGTCCGGCGATCTGGACCCGGCGGGGCTGATTCGACTCCTGGCCGTTGGCCCCATGGCCAGCCTGGGTCTGGAGCCTCAAGGCCTCATGGAGGGACACATCGCCGACCTGACCGTCGTCGACCCGAGCCGCACATGGACCGTGACCCGCGACACCCTCGTGAGCCAGGGCAAGAACACGCCGTTCCTGGATCGTACATTCGCGGGCCGAGCGACGTTCACGGTCGTGGCGGGAGAATTGGTGTATCGCGCGTCGGAGAAACAGGAGCTGTCATGAACACACAAGAACGAGCCGTTCTGGTCCTTGCGGACGGAACCATCTTCGAAGGGCTGGCCCTGGGCGCCCGCGGACAGGGGAGCGGCGAGGTCGTCTTCAACACGTCCATGACGGGTTACCAGGAGATCCTGACCGATCCCTCATACGCGGGCCAGATGGTCACGATGACCTATCCCGAGCAGGGCAACTACGGAGTCAACCTGGACGATCCGGAGTCGCGGCGTGTCTTCGCGGCGGGCCTCATCGTCCGCTCGGTGAGCCCGGTCGTCTCCAACTTCCGAAGCACTCAGTGCCTTGAGAGCTACCTCGTGGACCACGGAGTCGTTGGCATCACTGAGGTCGACACGCGAGCCCTGGTTCGGCACATCCGAACGGCTGGCGCTCAGCCAGGATGCATCTTGAGTCCGGCGCCATCGGATGAGGAGGCGCGACGCATCGCCGCCGACGTGCCCGGCCTTGTGGGACGAGATCTTGTCGCTGACGTGACGACGCCGGGGGCTTACTGCTGGTTTGAGGGTCTGCGCCCGCTGCACGTGGACGAGCCCGCGCCTCTCAAGGCCGAGGTCGAGACCCCCTATCGGGTCATCGCTTACGATTTTGGGGTCAAGAACAACATCCTGCGGCACCTGGTCCAGCGAGGCTGCGAGGTCATCGTGGTTCCGGCCAGCGCGACCGCGGAAGAGGTGATGTCCTACAAGCCGGAGGGACTCTTCCTGTCGAACGGCCCGGGAGACCCGGACGCCGTGGCGGGCATCAAGGACGAGCTGAGCGCGATGCTCGGAAAGCTCCCGGTGTTCGGGATCTGCCTGGGACATCAGATTCTCTCTCTGGCGCTCGGAGGAGAGACCTACAAGCTCAAGTTCGGACACAGAGGGGCCAATCACCCGGTGCGCCACGTGGACACGGGCACCGTAGAGATCACCAGCCAGAATCACGGGTTTGCCGTGAACCCCAGCTCCCTTCCCGGTAGCGCGCGCGTCACCCACTGGAACCTCAACGATGAGACCGTGGCCGGCGTCGCGAGCGAGGACCTCCTCTGCTACAGCGTGCAGTATCATCCCGAGGCGAGCCCCGGCCC
>CALCNF010000485.1 GCA_937897815.1 uncultured Pseudomonadota bacterium
AATAGGGAGCAAGCGCAGATGATGCTTGAGCGAGTCCATAACTGCCTCCGGTGTGCGACGGTTCAATGTTCGAGCCGCTGGAGATGACCAGAAAACGGCCCTCGATGGAAGAAAGATCTCGCGCTCGTGCGCGATGCGCGCCGCCCCCGGGCGCTCGTGCGCGTGACGCGAGGGCACGGGATCGCTATGCTGCGGCCCGGTTTACAGGAGATGTTTCCATGACGACGCGTCCGCTCTTGGTGGCTCTGGCCTCCGCCTCTCTGATGTTTCTCGCCTGCGCATCCGATTCTGGTTCCAGCTCGAGCGCTGATGATCCGGTCGCCGATGGCGCCGCGACCGACGTGGCGGGAGCTCCGGACGCATCCGGAACCCTGGACGGTGGCCCCGAGGGCTGCGACCCGGCCTGCGGCGACAACGAGGCGTGCGAGGACGGCGTGTGCGTGGGGCTGCCCTGCGACCTCAACTGTGGCGAGCATGGCACCTGCCTGGGGAACTCCTGCCAGTGCGATGAGGGCTTCGGCCAGGCGCTTTGCTCTGGCTGCGCGGAGGGCTACTACGGCTCGTCATGCCTCCTGTGTGAGTGCGTGAACGGCACCTGCGATGAGGGCAAGTCAGGTTCGGGGCTGTGCACCTGTGAGCCGGGCTGGAAGGGCGCCCTGTGCGACGAGGAGTTACCCCCAGGCGTTCCGTTCAATGAGGGCCCGTACGGCGTTGGGATCCTGGAGGCCGCCGCGCCGTTCACCCTGAACACGTTGGACGGCGATTGGGATTATGAGGCGGAGTGGACGGGCCAGAACAGCTTCCTGATCATCCTCAAGTGGTCGGGCTCCGACTACAACACCCAGGTCTGGAACTCGGATCTGGTCGCCTTCTTCGAGCGGACGCCGAAGAACACACACGTCTTCTTCGGGTCCTATGACAACTCGTACAACCAGGACGTCGTGAGCATGCGAAATCGGGTGGACACGGCCCTGGCCTCCTTCCCCCAGGAAGATCAGGCTCACTGGAAGGCCCACACCCACTTCATTGATCAGAACGCTCAGGCGCTCTCGGGCGGCGTCGGGCAGTTTATCGCCGCGAGGAGCCTGTTCTGGTTCGCTATCGATCGGCGGGGCACCTGGCGTGAGGGGGGCTCCCTGTACGACTGGCCGACCCAGGGCGCGCCCATCCGATCCATCGGAAGCGAGCCCTACACGTTCAACTACGAGCTCAAGATCGATCAGGAGATGGAGGGCATGAACGCCCTCGTTGTCCCGGTCCTCGAGGACCTTCAGCACGGCGGTGGATGGGGTGGCGGCGCCAACTCGTACGTCGACGTCGAGCTCCCCTCCGCGGCCGATCTGGCCGACTACAACCGTATGGCCGTGCACATGTGGATGCGCTGCCCCAATCACCTCCAGGGGGTGGACAACGGATGTCCCGAGTGGGACCGCACGGAGCTGGTCTACCTCTGTGACCAGCCCTACGGAGCCGGCGCGAGCGAGCCGGTCGAGGTCGCCTGTCAGCCCAAGGTCGCGGCCGTCGACGAAGCGCCCGGGCTCTGCGCTGAGACCGAGGACGCCTGCACGAGCGACGATGACTGCGAGGCCGGCGTCACCTGCGAGGGGTACAACGCGGCCGTCGAGGAGGTCCCCGCCGACACGATCCCCTGCACCTGCCAGAAGCCCGAGGGCGACGTCGTGGACGTGGAGCGCTCGTGCCGGGCGGACGGGACCGGTTATGACCCCTGTCCCTGCGCCTGCAATCGTGAGCTCGCCCGGTGGATCACCACCTACGGTCGAGAGGGCCGCTGGCTCACGGATCTCACGCCCTACCTGCCGCTGGTGAGCTCGGGCGGGATGAAGAAGTTCCGCTTCAGCGGCAACAATGGCCAGCCCATCGACATGCAGCTGCTCTTCTACAGTGATGAGGAGACCCAGGAGCGTTCATCGTCCATGAAGTACCTGTGGGGTCGACCCTGGGGCACGCCCTTCAACCCATCCTACAACGACGGGACCCACCCGGACGTGACCTTCGAGGTCCCCGCAGGGGCGTCGCGCGTCGAGATCGCCGCCCTGATCACCGGACACGGACAGGGCACCACCAGCGAGAACTGCGCGGAGTTCTGTCAGTTCCAGAGCGAGTTCACCCTGAACGGGACCAAGTTCTACAAGGGCAACAACTACGCGGGCACCGCCTACGGTTGCTACGACCAGATCGAGGACGGAGTGGTCGCGAATCAGTTCGGGTCCTGGCCGTTTGGTCGCGCGGGCTGGTGTCCGGGACAGGACGTGAAGATCTGGCGTTATGACATCACCGACATGGTCATCGACGGCGAGAACACCATCGGCCACCGCGGTCTCCTCAACGGGACCGACTACACGCCGACGGTCACCGGTGATGGCTACATGCCCGAGATCGTCATGAGCTCCTGGGTGGTCTTCTACGAGGGCGACGAGTGAGGACCTGCGCCTCGGTCCTGGGCGCAATCGCGGTGATGTCGCTCGTAGCGGCCTGCGGCGCCGACGCGGAACCCAGCACCTCGTTTGAGTCGGTGGCCATTAGCGACGCCTCTGCCCTGACCGACCTCTCGGGGGACGCTCAGGGAGGTGACGCCCCGGCAGCCGAGGACGACGTTGGCCGAGGCGCGGAGGACACGGCCCTGGCGCTCGACGGTTTGTCACCGGAGCTGCTCCCCGCCGAAGACGTGGCGGACGCTCAGACGAGCGCCCCCTGGGAGCCCCCTGCAGGGTGGGGCGAGCCCGTGGAGGCGGCCAGCGACGCGTGGACCTGGGTCGAGGTGGAGGGCACCCACTGTGGGGATGGCTCCCAGACGGGATTCGCCATCAACCCTCACGAGGGAGCGACCACGCTCTTTCTGTATCTCGAGGGCGGCGGAGGCTGCTGGAACTACCTG
>CALCNF010000486.1 GCA_937897815.1 uncultured Pseudomonadota bacterium
ATGGTGGCTCTCCTAATGCCTGGGTTTCTCTACGAAGATCGTCTCCCGATAGAAGCGGAGCTCCGCGATGGACTCACGGATGTCTCCGAGGGCGCGGTGCGCCTCCTTCTTCGGTGGTGGCTCCATTGCGTACCAACGCCCCACCAACTCTTTGATGGAGGAGATGTCGACGACTCGATAGTGAAGGTGCTTGGAGATGCGCGGCATGTAGCGGCGAATAAAGCGCACGTCTTGGCCGATGCTGTTCCCGCAGATCGGTGACTTGCCCGCGGACGTCCACTCCTCGAGGAAGGCGAGGGTCTGACTCTCGGCCTCGTAGCACGAGATGGTGCTGTCCTTGACGGCCTGCGTGAGGCCGCTGGCCCCGTGGTGGGTCGTGTTCCACTCGTCCATGGCGTCCAGGACCGAGTCGGGCTGGTGGATCACGATGTTCGGCCCCTCAGCGAGAATGTTCAGCGCGCTGTCCGTGATGATGGTCGCCACTTCAAGGGGGACGCAGGTCTCGGGATCGAGCCCAGACATCTCCATGTCGAGCCAGATCAGATTTCCATACTTTCGATACCCCAACGCAGGCTCCTTCAGCTTGGACGCGTGACCTAGCATTCACCGTCACCCTTAGATCGGTCAACAGCGACCATTAGCGTGTTCACCTCAAGGCTGCCCGTCGCAGGAGGCGCTCGTCGCCGATGGACCTTGCGCCTCGTGCGCGCGGAGCGGTATGCCTGAGCGTCAGGATGTCTCGCTGACCGGGGAGGTGCGCGTTGTCCTTCGTCCACCTGCACACGCACACGCACTTCAGCATGCTCGACTCGACGCTTCGCGTGGCGGACCTGGTCCGGCGGGCGACCGAGGACGAGGCCCCGGCGATCGCCCTGACCGACCACAACAACATGTTTGGCGCGGTGGAGTTCTTCAAGGCGGCGAAGGCCGCGGGCATCAAGCCGATCCTCGGCTCCGAGCTCAACGTCGTTCCCGACGATCGGCGCGACCCCGAGGTTCGTCGCACCGCCACCATCGTGCTTCTGTGTCGCGACGATACGGGCTACGCCAACCTCTGCTACCTCTTGAGCCGGTCCTACATGGACATGCCGCCCAGGAGCCCGGGTCCGCGCGTGGACCGGGCGCTGCTTGAGGAGCGAGCGGAGGGGCTGATCGCGCTCTCCGGTAACCTGTCGGGCGAGATCCCCCAGCTGCTCTTACGAGGCGATGTGGATCAGGCCGCTCGGCTGGCTCGTCACTACAGCGCGCTCTTTCAGGGCGCGTTCTATCTCGAGCTCATACGCAGCGGAATCAAGGAGCAGGAGCAGGTCAACGCCCAGCTGATTCAGCTCTCTGAAGAGCTGGAGATCCCTCTGGTGGCTACCGCCGACGCCCACTACGCCACTCCCGCGGACGCGGCCGCCCATGAGGTGCTGATGTGCATCCAGATGGGCAAGTCTCAGCCGACCCTGGATACGGTGGGCCGCCTCACGGATGACCTCTATCTCGCGCCCGCCGAGGACATGGCCGTTCGGTTCTCCGACCATCTGGAGGCTGTGGAGAACAGCCGCCGGATCGCGGAGATGTGCGAGGTCGAGCTGGACCTGGGCAACACCTACCTGCCCAACTACCAGGTCCCCGAGGGATTCGACTCGACGTCCTACCTCAGGCACATCTCCATCGAGGGTCTGGAGCGTCGGATTGAGAGCGCGGAGGCCCGCGGAGCGACCATCGATCGAGAGCTCTACTTCAGTCGCCTGGACGAGGAGCTCGGGATCATCGAGCAGATGGAGTTCCCAGGCTACTTCCTGATCGTGTGGGACTTCATCAAGTGGGCGGTGGACTCGGATGTCCCCGTCGGTCCCGGGCGCGGCTCGGGCGCCGGTTCGCTTGTGGCTTACGCCCTGTGGATCACCAACGTAGATCCCATGGTCTATGACCTGCTGTTCGAGCGCTTCTTGAACCCCGAGCGCGTGTCCATGCCCGACTTCGATATCGATTTCTGCATGAACAAGCGCGATCAGGTGATCCGCTATGTGACCGAGAAGTATGGAGACGACAACGTCGGTCAGATCATCACCTACGGGTCCATGAAGGCGAAGGCCGTCGTCCGCGACGTCGCCAGGGTGCTGGGGCTCGCCTTCGGAGAGGCCGATCGGGCGGCGAAGCTCATACCGGACGATCTGGGGATGACCCTGAGCCAGGCCTTCGACGAGGAGCCTCGCCTCCAGGAGCTCTGCGACTCGGATCCACGCTATGAGCGCCTGTTCGAGGTGGCGCGCAGCCTTGAGGGTCTTAACCGCCAGCCTGGTATGCACGCCGCGGGTGTCGTCATCGGGGATAAGCCTCTTTGGGAGTACGTGCCTCTGTACGCGGTGCCCAATGAAGATGGCTCCATCACGCGGGTGACCCAGTTCGCCAAGGATGAGGTCGAGGAGGCCGGGCTCGTGAAGTTCGACTTCCTGGGCCTGAAGACCTTGACGGTGGTCGATCACGCCGTGCGCCTCATCAACGCGGGTCGAGGGGAGGGCGAAGAGCCTCTCGACATCGACTTGATTCCTCTCGATGACTCCAAGGTCTTTGAGCTGATCACGGGGGGCAACACCACGGGCGTGTTCCAGCTGGAGTCGTCGCTGTTCAAGGACCTGATGCGGCGGCTCAAGCCCGACCGGTTCGAGGACATCATCGCGGCCGTGGCGCTCGGGCGACCCGGACCGCTCAAGAGCGGCATGGTCGACTCCTACATCCTGCGTAAACACGGGCAGGAAGCGGTGTCCTATCCCCACCCGTCGCTCAAGGAGATCCTCGAGGAGACCAACGGAGTGATGGTCTACCAGGAGCAGGTCATGCAGGTGGCCTCGATCCTGGCCGGATACAGCCTGGGCCAGGCGGATATTCTCCGCCGAGCCATGGGCAAGAAGAAGAAGAAGGAGATGGACTCCCAGCGCGAGATCTTCGTCGCCGGAGCCGTCGAGCGAGGGGTCGAGGAGAACCAGGCCAAGCAGATCTTCTCGCTGATGGAGACCTTCGCCGAGTACGGCTTCAATAAGAGCCACTCTGCGGCCTACGGTCTGATCGCGTATCAGACGGCGTGGCTCAAGACGAACCACCCCGTCGAGTTCATGGCGGCGCTGCTGACAGCCGATGGAGACAACACCGATAAGGTGGTTCGCTTCATCGGTGAATCCCGCGCCATGGGCATCACGGTGCTCCCCCCTTCGGTGAATGAGTCCGGCCTCGACTTCACGGTCTCTGACGGGGCCATTCGCTTCGGGATGGGCGCGATCAAGGGCGTGGGCGCGGGGGCCGTCGAGTGTGTCTTGGCAGCCCGAGAGGACGGAGGGCCTTTCACCGATCTCTTCGACTTTACGGAGCGCGTGGATCTTCGGCGTGTAAACCGGCGCGTGCTCGAGGCGCTCGTGAAGTGCGGCGCCCTCGACGACTTCAGCGGATCTCGACAGGGCCTGTTCTCGATCCTCGACAAGGCGATAGAGCGTGGCCAGGCGCATCAGCGTGATCGCGAGAGCGGCCAGTTCAGCCTCTTCGGTGAGCTCCAGGCCGCGGTGCCCGCTCCCAAGGAGCCCGCGCCCGAAGCGGACGAGGATGAGTGGCCCGACAAGATTCGGCTCGGCTTTGAGAAAGACTGCCTGGGCTTTTATGTCTCCGGACACCCTCTAGACACCTACGTGCGGGACATCCAGCGCTTCGGGTGCACGCAGATGGCGCGACTGTCGACCATCGAAGACCGCAGCAAGGTCACGGTAGCGGCCGTCGTATCCGACCTCCGCGAGCGTCCCCTGAAGAGCGGAAACGGGAGGATG
>CALCNF010000487.1 GCA_937897815.1 uncultured Pseudomonadota bacterium
ATCTCAGGCAGGGCTGCTATAGGCGCCGACCATGCGTGGCTCCAGCCGGATGACTCCGCGGGAGCCTCCTCCCAGGGGGTCGCGCCGGAGGCGCCGAGCGCCTGCTGGAGGGACTCATTCACCCCTGAAACCTCCGGCCGGCCTGGACCTTCTCCTTCAGCTTCAGGATGCCCGCGATCAACGCCTCGGGGCGGGGCGGGCAGCCTGGGATGTAGACGTCGACGGGCACCAGCTCATCGGCGCCCTCGTAGATGGCATACTGGTTGGGATACTTGAATGGACCACCATCGATGGTGCAGCCCCCCATGGCGATGGCCCACTTGGGGGACGGCATCTGGTCCCAGAGGGACTTGATGACCGGACCCATCTTCTTGCTGATGGTGCCAGCGAAGATCATCACGTCGGCCTGGCGGGCGCTCGGTCGAAACACACCCGCGCCAAAGCGGTCCAGATCGTGACGGGACGCTCCCGCGGCCATCATCTCAATGGCGCAGCAGGCGAGCCCGAAGGTCAAAGGCCAGAGGGAGTTACCTCGGGCCTGATTTAAGAGGTCCTCCAAGACCGCGAGCCGCACGTAGGGCTGCGCCTCGAGGGGGATCTCATCTGGGGGGGTCGCGCCGGCCTTCACCAGTGACGGTTGAACCGCCGCCGTGATCATCGGCTTGTCGTCGTCTACCGCCATTCGAACACCCCCCTTCTCCAAGCGTAGAAGATCCCCAGGGTAAGAATCCCCAGGAACATGGTGACCTCCACGAGGTCCCTCCACTCGAAGCCCTGGTCGTAAACGACCGCGATCGGGAAGAGGTAGAGAACATCGACCTCAAACGCCACGAAGATCAGGGCGAACAGGTAGAAGGACACGCTGAATCGAATCCAGGAGGAGCCGATCGTGTCGACGCCGCACTCGTAGGTCTCGTCGGTCTTGGCGCCGCTGTACCGTGGGCTGATAAGCCTCGGAATGATGAGCGGCGCGGCCCCGAGGACAATCCCAAGAAGGAGAAAGCCGATCAGTAGCTGGTATGGCCCAATGGTTGCTTCCATGGCTCCTAAGGCTCAAGGGCAGTGTGTGTAAAGGGGTGTATGAGCACTGCCAGGGCAGACAGAAGTCTAGCCCAGCCAAGGACGATTGCAACGCCTGACGCCGCCTAGGTGTTAGTCCGGGCGAAGTTCACCGCCAGCGGACCCTCTCTAGAGGCGGTACCGAGCGAAGATGTAGGCGTTGAACAGCTCGCTCATCGGGTCCGTATGATCGGTGCACGCGGTACCGGTGGTCTTCGTGCACATGGTCCCCCCGTCCTGCAGATAGAGGTCGAGGCCCAAGCCCGCTTCCAGCTGGTCAATCACCTCCATGGAGCCGGCGACTCCCAGCACCGCCGTGGCCCAGGACACCCAGGTGTTCGCCGCTTCTGTCCCGGTCACGCTCTTATAAGCCAGGGTGCTTGAGGAGTACCCGAAGCCCAGTCGGCCCTCGACCGCATACCGATCTGCGATCGGCTCACGCCACACAGCCGTGGGCGTCATATGGAAGGTCGTGATCGACTGCTCCACGCTGGAGGGGTCCTCGTGTGGAGAGAGGGCACCGAACCTGAGGTCGAGCCCAAGCTCGAGCTTGGGAAGCACCTGATAGAAGACGCCAAGGCCTCCCATACCCGAGTTGTCGATTCGCGAGCAGTCCGCTGGGTCATCATCAGCGACGCACGCGTTGAGGCCCGCGGACATCGTGACGCTGACATTGGCCTGGGCGGACGACGCCGGAGCCAAGAGCAGGACCAGCCCCAGGGCGACCGTCCAAAGGATATTGAAAGGGGATCTCATCACGGTGCACCTGCGGGCCAGAGTTCATCGAGATAGGGGTTGTGAACGTAGTCGAAGCTCACCTCACCGGGCACGCTCAAGTGGGTCACGAGGGTCTGGGCGGGCTTGAAGAACCAGTCCCCTATGTAGACTGGCCCATCATCAGGATCGTCCCAGGCCCACGGTGGACGAGCCTTGTCCTCACCCCACGTATCGCCATCAAAGGTCTCTCCGAGCACCGTCCCCGCGTACGGCATGGTCTTGTCGTACGTGCAGTCGCCATCGCAGATGTCATACCGGCGCTTCCACATGGTGTCGTAGAAGGACTCCAGCTTGTAGGAGACGTTGGGATCGGAGCCCGAGGACGGCTGCTCGGCCACACCCTCATCGTATCGATAGACGATGCCGTCCCCTCCAGGAAAGGCCGGCGGTGTTCCCTCGGTCGGGTGCTCGCAGTGGCTGTCTCCATCATAGTAGAGGGGGCAGACGCCATGACCCTTTGACTCGACGTAGAGCTCCACGTGAGAGCCATCCTCAAACGTGACCGGTACGTCCTCCAGGTTGGGGGTCGAGGCCGCCGTGATGTTCGGGTCGTTGGTCGCCACATGGAGGACGTTATGGGCCTCGGTGTAGAGCACCTCAAAGACACCGAACGCGCTCCCGTTCTTTCGAATGGCGAGCATCGCCCCCTCCAGATCGTTCTCGTGGCAGGGCTCCACGAACCAGAGCAGAGGGTCGCAGTCCTCGGTCCAATCTCGAGGATGGAAGTCGAGGTAGTAGATGAACCAATGGGAGGTGGTCTCGATCACGGCGTAGTAGATCACCGCGCTCAGATCGACGAAGGCCTCGTCGAGGTTCTCCCAGTTGTTCGATGAGATCGTGTCGCCGTCGAAGTCGTAGGCGACGATGTAGTCCGCTTCATAATGGGTGTCGTCGGTGTCGTGGTACCAGACGGGCGCCCAGTGCTCCGCCAGCTCAAAGTGCGAGACGGGCTCGGGCTCGGGCAGCTCGCAACCGCAGACGGCCTGAAGACCCGCGCACGAGTCGCCGTTGAAAGACACCAGGCCCTGCGCGCAGCTCACACAGAAGCTGTCCCATTTGTACGCACAGCAGAAGTCATCGAGGGCGCAGACCGCCCCGCTGCACACGGGGTCATCACAGCCGAGGCCCGAATGCACCTCGCAGCAGCCACCAGGAGGCTCGATGGGCGTGACGTCCTCCTCCACATCTGGAGCGACATCGTCCTCAACGGTCGTGTCCTGGGCGATCACGTCGACCGGGCTCGTGCCCGCGTCAACCTCGGTTGTGGTGTCCATCGTCTCGGTCTCTGGGAGATCCGATGAGCTCGTCTGATCGGAGGCGACGTCCATCGAGGCGTCCGAGAGCTGGGGAGCGTCCTGTGCAGGTGTCGTGTCCCCATCACCCGCGCCATCGACCTCCTCGACCGCGTCAGAGGTGGCGTCCTCCAAGCCCCCATCGGTCAGCGGCGCCCCATCCTCTTCAATGGAGAGGTCCTGAGCGACGTCCACCGTGGCGTCCTGCTCAGGCGCCACCGGCGCACCTGTGGACGACGAACCCGAACCACAGCCGGCGAGAGCCAGCCAAACGACCAGACTGATAGACAAACGTGACATGACGACATGGTGACTCGGCGAGGCGTCTTCGTGCAAACGCCGGTCGTCACCGACCTCAGGTATCCGACTCCGACACCTGGGGCGGGCGCGCGCCCGCCGACAACACGATGCCGATCCCCACGAGGAGCAACGGTCCCCCCATCCAGGCCGCGTCTGGAGGCACCTCGCCGAGGACATACCAGGCGAGGATCGCCGCGCCGATGGGCTCTCCAAGGAGGACGACCGCGACCACGTCGGCCCCAACCCAGCGAAGCGCCCAGACCAGGCTCCCGTGCCCAAGGAGCTGGGGACCGAGCGCCATAGCGGCGAACAGGCCCCATGCGGACGCCTCATAGCCGCTGAGCGGTACCCCAGAGACCACGACGACGAGGGCGAGGACGACCCAGGCGCCCGCCATCGTGGCGGCCGAGTAAGCTCCGAAGTCCAGAGATGGGCGTACGCTGCGACTCATCATGAGGTAGCCGCTGGCGGCGAGCCCCCCCGCGAGCGCCAGCGCGTTCCCGAGCGCCGGATTGGCGTATTCGCCCGTGTCCGCCTCAAAGCCGACGATCACCGCGCCGATCATGGCGACGAGGATTCCGACCCAGGTGCGCCGCGTCGGACGCTCGCCGATCAGCCACGGGCTCAGGAGCCCGACCCAGATGGGGTTGGTGGTGACCAGGAGCACGGAGCTGGCCACGGACGTGTATTGGAGGCTCGTGATCCAGAGCGCGAAGTGTGCACCCAGGAAAACCCCTGCGCCCAGCAACCTCCAGCGCGCGGAGGTGGACAGCCCTGCGAGGGCTTCGCGACGGCGCTTGGAGAGGAGCAGCGGAGCGAACAGGACCGCGGCGAAGGTGATGCGCCAGAAGGCGATGGCGAGGCTGGAGACGCCGTCGACCAGCCGCACCAGGACAGCGGCGGTGCTCACGGCCGTGAGACCCACGGCCAACGCGACGTGGACGGCGGGGCCGCTCCCTGCTGTCATGGCTCGCGCTCTGCTGATGACGCGAGGTGCTCAGCGAACCGGTCGAGCATCCACTGGGTCGTCTCCGGACCCCAGGTCTTGGCGAAGCTGTGCGTGCCCCCCTTGACCTCCCGAAACCCGCTAGCGACCCCGGCTCGACGCAGAGCCTTTCGGAGCTTCCGCGCGCCCGAGCTGAACTTCTTCGGCTCGCGGTCTCCCCAGGCCACAAGGACGAGCTGCTCTTTGCCCTTTCCGGAGGCGACCAGCCGCCGTGGATTCAGCGCGCGTATTCGCTTCTTGTCCACGGGCTTTCCGAAGACGTTGGTGTAGGTCTTGCGCTTGGGCTGAGCGTCGGTCGCGAGCTCCATATCGGTCGGACTGAGCGCGCCCAGGAGCCCGAACGTCTCGGGGTGCCGCAGCCCAAGAGAGAGGGCGCCAAAGCCGCCCATCGACAGACCGACGAGCGCGACGCGCGACGGCTCCAGAGCCAGCCCATACCGGGGGAGGAGCTCACCCGCCACTTCACGGACCACCCACGCTCCCCAGGGGTGGCGCTGATCCGACCAGTCGGTCCAGTAGCCGGCCTTGCCCTCTGGCGCCACGATGGCCGTCGGCGGCAGCGCGCCGCGCTCGGTCAAGCGATCCACTTGCTCGATGAGCGCAGAAGACGTGAGCCACTGCTCCGGGCCCGCGAACAGGCCATGAAGCGCCACGATGACCAGCTCGGGGGCTCGGTCAACCGCGGGTCGGACGACGAGGACGCACAGCTCCTCCTGCAGCCCCTTCGAGGACTCGAGGTGGGCCGTGACCCGCGCCGCGTCCAGGCCCGCAGGAGCCTCACAGGTCGCGCCCTTCGCCGACGCCTGAGGCGCCAGGAGCACAAGGAGGATGGCGGCGAGCGTCGCCGACCTCACTTTCGGAATCGCACGTGCATGTGGTCCTTATGGTTTCTCCAGTGGCGAACGATCCCGTAGGTGCGCCCCTTGCCACGAGGGTACTGGAACCACTGGTCGAGCTTGCTCTCGCTCACCCCTCTCTTGAGCGCCTCCTGATGGAGGAGCTTCTGAAGCCCATAGTCGATGAAGATGTAGCGAATTCGACCCGTCTTGAGGAACTCGTGAACGAGCCCCCAGGTGCGACGGATATCGATGTTCTTCTTGTCGGCTCGGATGAAGGTCTTTGTCCGCTTCTGGTCCCCGGTGAAGACGTAGCCCAGGTCCACGTCGGTCCCAAGCTGATGACTCGCGTGGCCGGACAGCGGGCCCCCGCCCTCCTTGCTGAGATCTCCCATGACGATCCGCGGGCCCCCATACTTCTTCTGGTAGCGGACCATCACCTTGCGAATCTGTTCGACGGTGCTGCGCGTGCCCCACACCCGCTTAGGGCGCTTGATGTAGTAGCTCGAGTGGGGGAGCAGCTTGATCCCGTCGCGGAGCTTCCCTTTGTTCTTGTCGCGCTTCTTGCGCCAGGGCTCGAGGATCTCTCCGAACTGCCAGACCAGGATCTTCTGGCCCACCCTGAGACGGTTCTTGTTCTTGATGGGACGCCGCTGGAAGCGCAGCAGCTCCTTGATCGTCAGACCGTGAAGCTCGGCCACCTTCCCGAGGTAATCACCAGGCTCCACTTTGTACACGTCCTCGAGGCGCTCCCTCGGCGGGATCTCGGGACAGACGATCAGCTCCATGCCCGGCCTGATCTTATCGGCGTTCTTGAGATCCTTTGGGTTGAGCTTCTTCAAGTCCTCCAGGGTCACGCCGTAAAGACCAGCGATCCCGTAGCCGATCTCTCCGCGGAAGACCTTGTGTCGGTGAAGCGGCGTGCGGTGGTCGCACAGCGCGTGACCACGGGGGTGGCGCGCGCTCGCCTGCGCTGCGCTCGCGATCGCGACCAGGCACGCGACGACCGCGAGGCCCAGAGCCATCCTGCTTCGTGAAGTCTTCAACGCCCCTACCCTTCTCGCCCGATGCCCACGATTCACCGTAGGCTGGCTATGGTACGAAACCAAAAAATCGCCCTTTCATGGGCCGTCGAATTGCTCGATGGGCCCCAGGGTGCGGATAATCAACCCATGGTTCAACCCGTGAACGCCCCTTCCGTATTCCCTATCGCTCTAATCGCGTGGATCTCCTTGTTTTTCTGGGGACTTCCAGAAGCTCAAGCAGGGATCGTGCCTGGCTTTGACGCGAAGACCGAGCGCACGTGGAGCCCCAAGGCGATCGTAGACGCGCCAGGATGGTGGTCGACCTCACAGCGACTTGAGGGAGGCACGCTCCGGCTGCGCGGCGTCATGGGCCGGAGCAACGAGATCTCCGTGCTCATCCGCGGCGCGGTCAGCGGCGGGAAGCCGACCGCCGGATACCGGGTCCGCATCGCCAAGCGTCAGCTCCACCTGGAGCGGTTGGATGGCTCCAAGGTGACGACGCTCACCGACCCGGAGGACATCAAGCGCCCGAGCCGCGGTGAGCTCGAGCTCCTCGTCACGCATGTGGGCCCTTACATCACCGCGCGCCTGTACCGCGTGAGGAGCGCCAGGCACCTGGCCTCCGTCTTCGCACGAGATGAGACCCATCGGGCCGGCGTGAGCGCCGTGTCCCTGGGCGCGGGCTCGCGACGGAAGCTCACCGTCGACCACTTCGCGACGCGGCCCGCCTGCAAGAGCGTCCCGCTGCACGACAAGGAGCGAGGACGGACGCTCTGGGCCACCCTGTCCAAGGAGGCCGCCGATCAACTCAAGGGGGTGAAGCTCCGACCCATGGAGCGGCTACCAGGCGAACCTAATCGCTCGGTCTACCGCTTTGACACCATCGACCTGGAGCGCGCGGTCTGCCAGGGAGCGGACCTCGCGAACGTCACGCTCGAGACCGGCGCGGGCCCGTCATAGCCTTCCTCCTCCATTTGGTAGTGGTCGTCGTCGTCCTCATCGTCGTCCTCCTCCTCCTCCTCCGCGTGCTTGCGCTTCGTCGCCACGAAGCCGCCGCGCGCGGCGCCCTCCAGGAACTCGCGGCTCTCCTTCGCCTTGATGGCCGCGCACGCCTCGTCCAAGTCGAAATGGACACGGTTGGCGGCACAGTGCTTCTCAAAGG
>CALCNF010000488.1 GCA_937897815.1 uncultured Pseudomonadota bacterium
AGCCGAAGTGAGTCATGGTCGATACGTCGCCTCGGGCGATCAGCTCGGCTGCGAAGTTGTACACGAGCAAGGGGCAGCCCATCCCGCCCAGCTCACGAGGCACCAGCAGGCTGTGCAACTCCAGCGCCTGCATCTGCTCAAAGATGGCCTCCATCTTCTCGCCCGCGATCACATCGCCCTTCTCGAAGCGAACGCCTTGCTCCTCGATGGTGAGGCTGTGAGGCGCGATCTCATCCGCAGAGAACCCGCCCAGCATCTCGAGGATGTCTCGATACAGCTCGATGGCCTCCTGAGGAGACCCGTAGGCCTTGTCGGGGCCGAAGCCGGCTGGCTCCACCACCTCAAGCAGCCGCTCCCAATCGACCCACTCGTTCATGTAGAACTGCAG
This sequence comes from uncultured Pseudomonadota bacterium, assembly GCA_937897815.1. Lineage (GTDB taxonomy): Bacteria > Myxococcota_A > UBA9042 > PHBI01 > CALCNF01 > CALCNF01. The sequence continues at coordinate 389 of CALCNF010000488.1, forward strand.
GTCCTCGTTATCCTTTAGAAAGTTCCCCATCTTTACCCCCGGAATGCCGTGTGGGTGACCATCTCCCGGATCACCTCGGAGCTCAGCACCGCGTTGTGATAGTGCGTCACGCGCCCTCCTCGGTCGATGACGAGGAACAGCGGGAGGTTAACCCCGACGCTGTTGACGAACGCACGCGGCAGGATCTCCAGATGGCCCGCATCCCGCTGAAACAGCGGATAGAGCCAGGAGGACGCCCGTCGGTCGCCTTGCACCTTGTCCAGCCCATCGATGGGCATGCTCACAAACTCGGCGCCGTGCTGGTGGAGCTGCTCGCGCAGCTCCTTCATGTGGGCGAGCTCCTCAGCGCTTGTGCAGGGCACGCACCAGGTCGCCCAGAAGGCGATCACCACGCCTCTCTTTCCCTCAACGAATCGTTTCAACGACGCTCGCTTCGCCCGCGACCCAAGGCTCTCCAACCGCTGGGCGTCGGGGAGCTTCACGGTGGTCGCGCCCCCTGGAAACGCCTTGAGGATCTCCGTCTCTGAGCCCTTGATGCCCACGCGCGGCTCCACACGACCCACCCGGCGATGCAGCGCCTCGAGCTGGGACTCCAGGCTGGCCACCCGGCTCTCCAGCTTCGCCGAGCGCTCGACCGCTGCCTGATATTGCTCTGCCTGAGCCCGCGTCACGAGCACCTTATCCGGGTGCTGCTCCAAGAAGCTCGGCTGCGCGCAGCCGCTCAGGGCCAGGCACAGGAGAAGTCGAATCGGGCCCCAGGCCCGCCGATCAGCGGGGAGAGTCGATTTCTGCGTCATAGCACGGATAGGCGAAGACCAACGCGCTTCGGTTGGCCTGCTTCATCGTCAGCTTCCGCTTGGACAGCCGCTGGGCGTCCAGGTCGGTCAGGTACATCTTCTCGTGGCCGTAGGTGATGTAGCCCACGCGATCCTTGTTCATACCCATCTGGTCCACCATGTACGAGCGAACGCTCTCGGCTCGCTCCAAGGCGAGCTTCAGGTTCGACGTCCAAGAGCCATCCCGGCTCGCGCGACCCACGATGATGATGTAGCCCTTCTCAGCGTTCACGACCTCAAGGAAGCGCTGGAGTTGAGCCCGATCGTTCCGGTCGAGCTCAAACCGCTTCAAGTTGAACAGGATCAGGCTGTGGGGCAGCTTCTGAACCAGGGTCATGTACTGATTGCGCGTCAGGAGCTCCGCCTGGTCCACCTGCTTGCACTGGCCCTGATGGCAGGACCGCACGATCTCGTCGATGTGCCCCGTGAACTCGGCGTCCTCACAGAACGCCTTTCTGGCGTAGGAGGCCGCCGTTTGTGGCGCGCAAACCTCATGATCCGGATGGTCGGTGCAGATCACCATGAGGCGACGACGCTGATCGTCGAGGTTATCCCGCAGCCCGTTCAGCTGGTCGGTCGCCTCCATCAGCTCGCGGGTCTTCGCCTCGTACTGAACGAGCGACACGACATTCGGGTCCGGCTCAGGGGGCGGAGGTGGGGGCGGAGGCGGCGCGCTAGCGCAGCCCGTAATCCACATCACGCTCACGACGGCGACACACACCGCTCTCATGATCTTCCTCCGACAAAAAGCACGCCGAACCCGGCCACTAGGGGGTCGACGCGGCAACCTAGCCCACAATGGTGTGGAAAGGCCAGAGGGGAATGGGCGCCCGAGCCTCTACTGGTTGTAGAGCGGCATGTCGACGCCCAGGAGGTCGGCGACCACACCCTCAGCCTCATCCCACTTCGAGCCACCGCCATCGGCGTAGATGAGCTCCATCGTGGTCGGGTCGATGATGTAGAGATGCGGCAGCGCGTTCGACGCGTGCGCCATCGCTCCATAGGTGTAGTTGAAGTTGAGATCTCGGGTCAGGGGGAAGGTCGTGCCCTTCTCCGCCTGCCAGGCCTCCAGCCACTCCAGGGTCACCGGGTTGTAGTCCTGGTCTTCGCTCTCGATCCAGAGGATCTCCAGCCCAGCGTCCTTGTAGCCCTGGTAGAGGGCCTCTGCGCGCTTCGCGTAGCCCTCACAGGCGCCGCACCAGCCGCTGCCGAGGAGCAGGTAGAGCGCCTTGCGGCCGGGCTGGCCACAGTTCTGCGCGTGGACGTTGTACTCGGTGTCATAGACCGTCTTCAGGCTGAAGTTCTTCACGTGGTCCCCCACGCCCTTGCCCTGAAGATCAGTATTGAAGGCGCACTCCTCATGAACCACGTTCGTGGGCACGGGGTCCACGTCGGGGGGAGTCCCCTCGGCCTGCGCGATCTCGCAGAGCCCGCTCGCGGCGCACTCCAGATCGCCGATGCAGTCGGCGGTCGAACCGCAGCCTTCACCTTCCGAGGCGAAGCCCTCGTCCGCGGGCGCCGCGGAAGAAGAGGAGTCATCCGCACACGCTACGAACGTTGCGGTCACAAAGATCAGTGAGAACAGGAGTCCAAAACCAGGCCGACGCATCATCAACTCTCCTTCGAGG
>CALCNF010000489.1 GCA_937897815.1 uncultured Pseudomonadota bacterium
GTCCTCAAGTGCGTCCTCAAGTGCGTCCTCAAGTGCGCCCTCAAGTGCGTCCCCAAGCGCGTCCTCAGCCGAGTCCTCGGGAACGGGCGGCGGCGGCGAAGCCGGCGACGCGGACGTGCCCACGGACGCGGCCTCTGTGGCGTCTACCGCGTCGGCTTCTCAGTCTTCAACGTCCACGGCCGCCGACGCGCCCCAGCGGCTCTTCGGGATGCCGGCGATGGACGCCGCGACCTTCAATCGAATGGCTGTGCTGGTGAACCAGCGGGTGCATTGGCGAACCGATACGCTCAACCCCGGTGTGCTCGACCCCTCGGAGCTCACGGTGCCCGGCTCGTCCTCGATCTCCACACCCTGGGTGAAGGACGGTGAGTTCCACCCGAAGTTCAAGAAGGTCTACAAGCTCATGGTCGAGGCCCACCGCAAGGAGGTCATCGCCGAGGAGCTCAACCAGGGGCGCTCCGTGGTGCTACAGACCGACGCGCGGACCCTGACCGAGGAGGACCGGCTGATCCTCAAGGAGCTCAAGGGCGTGGCTGTGCTCACGGATAAGCTCTATCGCGTTCAGCGTGGTGAGCAGCAGATCAGCGGCCAGGTCTCTCGAGACAGCGCCAGCCGGGCCCTCTACGAGCGCAATCAGAGCGTAGGGTGCGTCGCTCCGAAGACCGAGTCCGATCCATTTTGCAGCGCCACCTCCAGCTTCGTCGCGCCCGTGAGCGAGGCCTACCCGTCGGATATGAAGCACGACCAGGAGATGTGTGACCTGCTCCGGAGCCAGCCGAACGCCGCCGCGCTCCTCGAACCCTACACGGTCGTTCGGCGCGTCAAAGACGGTGAAGGCTTCATCGCGATCCCCTACCACCTCCACTATGGCGAGCTCACAGGGGCCATCGCCAAGCGCCTCAAGAAGGCGAGCGACGCCATCTTGAGCGAGGAAGAGCAGCCGCTGAAGCGCTATCTTGCCGCTGCGGCGAAGGGGTTTGAGACCAGCGCCTGGCGGGACGTTGACGAGGCCTGGAGCGCCATGGGGGGCTCGACCTCCAAGTGGTACCTCCGGGTCGGTCCGGACGAGACCTACTTCGATCCCTGTCAGGTCAAGGCGGGCTTTCACCTGTCACTCGCTCTGGTCAACAAGGACGCCGTGAAGTGGCAGAAGCGCCTCACGGAACTGCGGAGCGAGATGGAGCAGCGAATCGCCGACGTGATCGGCGCGCCCTACGAGGCGCGTGAGGTGAAGTTCCGCATGCCCGAGCTCATCCACGTGGTGCTCAACGCGGGAGACTCCCGAGGAGGCCTCGGCGCCACGGTGGGCCAGTCGCTCCCGAACTTCGGCCCCGTCGCCCGGTCGAGTCGAGGTCGCACGGTCATGATGTCGAACCTCTACCGGGATCCGACGTCGATTCAGAACGGCCGCGCCGTAGCTGACTCTCTGTTCTCTCAGGAGGCCATGGCCTTCTGGAACGACGACCCGGCCTACGCCCAGATGGACATCCTCCTCCAGGAGGCCGCCCACAACTTCGGTCCCACGGGCACATGGCGCGTCGACGGCAAGCTGCCCGAAGAGGTCTTCGGCGGGCGCACCGACGCGATTCTGGAGGAGCTCAAGGCTCAAGTCGGCTCCCTGTTCTATCTGGACTACCTGCGGGAGAAGGGAGACCTGGACGAGGCCACGGTGAAGAACGCCACCCTGTCGGCCTTGAGCTCGACCATGACTCAGGTGGCCCGCGGCCTGTGGACCCCTGCAGGGAAGCCCAAGACCTACGGGCAGGTCGCCGCTATTCAGCTTCATTGGTACGTGAGCGCCGGCGCCATCCGCTTCGACGAGACCGCCAAGGGGTCTGGCGAGCCGGGGCGCTTCATCGTCAACTTCGACGCCCTGCGAGGCTCGGTCGAGTCGCTCATGCGGCACGTAGGCCGCATCAAGGCCTCGGGCGACAAGGAGACGGCCGAGCAGATGATCAAGGACTGCACCAAGGACAAGGCGCTCGCCGGTTATCGGAGCGACCTGGTCACGAGCCGCACCCAGCGCTTCCCGAGCGCGAGCTTCATCTACGAGATCATCATGCCCTAGGGCCGAATGGCTCAGAGTTGGTGGATCAAGAGCGCGTTGTCCTGGAACAGGGGCACGAGGACGCGCTTGCGCTTGGAGTCGTAGCCCAGATCGGCCGGCGCTCGGACGTCCTCGATGATGGGCTTGAAGCTCCCGCCCGGCTTGCCCATGAGCACCGCCTTGGAGGCCCAGCTGGAGACGAGAATATCTCGCTCGTTGACGCGGACGAGGCCGTCGAGCTGGCCCTTGCCGATGCGGGCGGGCTCGCTTCGGTCTCCCTTCTGCCCCACGCCGTAGAGCTCACCTGTGCCGAAGGTCGCGACCAGGACGACGCCGCCGCCGACGAGGAGACCGTTGGGGCGGCCCAGGTTCGCGTCCTTGATCAGCACCTTGACCTGGTTGGCCTTGTTGATGCTGTAGACGGCGTCCGTGCCCGAGGCCTTGAACTCGGCCGTGAGTCCACTGTCGGACACGTAGATGGTCTCGTCGGGGCCCACGGCGATGTCGTTGAGGAAGGTCGCGCCCTCGACGGGGATCTCACCCAGGGGCTCGGCGCTCTTCACATCGAACATCCGCACGACGTCGATGTCGGCGACGTAGAGGCGACCATGGGCGATTCCCATCCCCTTCGGGGCGTTGAGCACGACGTGCTTGGCGGCACCATCGATCCACTTCAGCTCGTGGACCTTACCCGTGTGATGGAGCACGGAGATGAAGCCGTTGTCGTCCTTCTCCAGAGGCGAGCCGTTGATGTTCGACACGAAGTAGCCGCCGCTCTTCGGGTCAAAAAGGGCCGACTCCGGGGTGGAGAAGCCGACGTTCTCGATACGCCGGGTGGCGCTCGGCGTATCGACCTTGGCCTCCTGGGCTTGCTCGTCCGCAGCGGCGGGCGCTGGCGCCGCCTTCTCCGGTTTCTCAGCCGCCGGTTGGGTAGCCTCCTGCTCGACGGCCTGGGCGCTGGCCGACGCGTTCTCGGGCGGATCCACGGGCTTGCTGTTGCACGCGATGAGGAGCAGCGCGGCCGCTCCGATGAAGGACAGGCGTGTCATCTCGACCTCCTTGAACGGACGTCACCATGGCTCATCACGCTCGGCGCTTCAATCCCCGGCGGTCCCTATCGGAGGTAGAGGCCGCTGGCGACCGCGCGGAGCCCTTCGTGGTCGTCGATCTCGTTGTCCGATGGATAGCTCACGGTGTGGTTCATCCAACAGTCCCGAACCACCATGGTCGTGGAGCCGCCCCCATCGAGGTTGATGGCGTGGA
>CALCNF010000490.1 GCA_937897815.1 uncultured Pseudomonadota bacterium
CCCTCCTCTCCAAGCCCATATGCGTAGCCAAGGCGAAGGCTGACAGAGGCCCCGAAGAGCAGGTCTGCCGTCATGCGCAGCTCCGCCCCCACGCCCAAGCGTGTGTCTCCGATGTCGGCCAATTCAAACGGGTCATCCCCGGCCCATCCGGCGTCCGTGAACAAGGCCATCGAGAGGTCACGCGCGAAGACCGGCAGCGTGTCCGCGCCGGTCCTGAGGCGATGCAGGGGCATGCGCCACTCGCCGCTCAGCAGGTGCATCCCCGTGCCTGAGAAGGCGCCGGGCTCATATCCACGAAGCCAGGCGCTGCCCACGCCGGTGAGCAGGAGCAGGTCGGCGAGAAGATCCTGGTCAGGGACGCCGCCGAGTCGGTGGCGGTCGCGGGCGTCTTCCGGTCCGCCCGACCAGACGCCGCGGGCGAGGAGCGCGAGGACGTGGTCGTCCAACCAGGGGATGGGGAGATAGGCCTTCGCCTTCGCCCGCGCCTGGTAGGTGGCCACATCCGAGGCGCCCAGACCGGGCTCATAGCGGAGGGCGAAGCTGGCGGCGAAGCCGTCGTGAGGGGAGACGGCCCAGCTGGGCCTGGACACATCCGAGATTCCGTAGTGAAGCTCGACGGCGCCGGTCACCCCCTCGGGATCCAACCGAGGGCTCAGGGCGTCGGGGGCGTGGGTGAAGGTGCTGTCGCGGAGCGCGCGAGACAGGAGCACTGTAGCCGAGCCCCCGATGGAGATGTCGTAACCGGCCCGCGGGAAGGCTCGATCGATCGACAGGTCGGTGAAGAGGACCTCCTGGGGCCAGGGGGACCAGGCGTCAGAGAACAGGGCGCTCCTCTGGCGAACAAACCCTCCGGCAGCCAGGGTGATGTCGGGCCAGGACGTGGAGAGATGGGCCTCCGCTCGAAGCGCGAAGCTGTCATCGAGGCCGTCCCACAGAACGGAGAGACCGGCGCCGATACGCTCTGTGACGTCGAGCCCGCCTACGCTCAAGCCGGCGCGAGCCACCCCGGTAGAGTCCGCCAACATCGTCACGTTCAGGCGCCGCGGCAACAGGGTCGGCCAAAACGAGTAGTCCCTCCGAAGGACCCGGGCCTCCGCAAGCGGGGGCATCAGCGAGCGACCGGGCCGAGGGTCGGGGAGCACCACAGGAGCGGCGCTCTCGGGCTCGAACGGCAGAGCGTAGAGCTCATCGCCGTCCACCGTCCAACCCACGTAGATCAGGGTCTTACCGTCTGGAGATACCTGAGGCATGAAGGCGCCGGTGACGACCCGCGTCAGCCTCACCGTCCGCCCCTCTTCCGGGCTGCCCTCCTCCACGTTACGTGCATAGATGTCGAACACCCCGTCCGCGTCCGAGGCGTACAGCAGCCATCGCCCGTCTTCGCTCAGCGCCGGATCCACCTCGTCAGAGGCTCCCCAGGTGAGCTTCTTGAAGGCGCCCGACTTCAGATCCACTTCGACGAGATCGCGGTTGCCCCTGTGGTGCATGCTCAGGAAGATCCGGCGGCCGTCCGGGTGAGGCTGAGGCGCGTCCACTCGGGCTCCCTCGGGCGGAATCCACCGGGCTGTAGACTCCCCAGTGCGCCTTTCGTAGGCCTCAAGCCAGGTCTCTCCCCACGCGCTACGCACCGTCCAGATCGTCTTCCCATCGCGGGTCAGCGCCGGATCCTGGGCGCGCTGGCCCTGGGTCAGGCGGCGACCCGAGAGCCGCGGCTGATCCGGCGCCAGGGGGATCTCCACCAGGTCACGGTAGACATTTACGTGGCGATGCACCCGGCCGACGCTGGCGATGATCGCGCCGTCGGAAGCGAGATCAAAACGACCACACCCACCATCACAGCGGATGATCTCCACCTCCTCTCCGGGCTCTTCCAACGAGACCTGCACGAGGTGACTGGGTCGATGGCCGTCCGAACGAACGAGCACCACAGAGCCACCATCGTCCGTGAAACGGGGATGATCTCGCGACTCGCCACCCGTGGTGAGGCGCCGACCCTCGATGCGGCCAGCGCGCTCGACGCGGGAGACGGTCTCAGCGGCTCGGCGGCGGATCAACTCGAGGACCTCTTGATGCCAGGTCGGGAAGTCCTTTCCAAAGGTCTGCCTCGCCAGGATGTTCATGCTGTAGCTCACAGCCCGGCGGCCGTAGCGGCGCAGGAACGACCGGAGCGCCTCGACACCGCGCTGGCGAACGATGTGGTCGATGAGGATGCTCCCGTACAGGTACCAGCTTGTGCCCCTGGGCAAGAACAGCGGCTCGCCGGTGAGCTCCGCCAACGTCGGGAGACGGTTCGCGAGGGCGGCCGCCCGCATCATCATCTCAAAGCGGCTGGAGCCGATGCGCCCTCCGCCGGTGGTCTCGGTCTCGACCCAGGTGGCGACACCCTCGGTGAACCACCGGGGCAACGCCTGATTCGGCTTGAGGGTCTTCCCCAGGGCGTCATTGATGAGCTGAGGCAGCCCCTCCGCGTTGTCCAGGTGCACGACATGCGCGTACTCGTGGATCACCAACAAGCGGATCCAGTCATCGTAGGTGCTCAACCCCGTGCCCATAGCGGGCGGGTGAGCGAAGATCACGATCGTGTCGTAGGGGATCACCCAGGCGAAGCCATTGGTCCCATCGACGTCGTCGACGAGGCGGATGTGCACCCGCTCTTTCGGCGTGTACCCGAGGAGCGGATCGACGATCCGCTTGGCGTCCTCAGCCGCCGAGGCCACTCGGCGAGCCAGCTCCTCACCTCCGTCGTAGGAGTGCACCGCGAAGTGCTCCGACTCAAGTGTGAACCACGTCCTCTCAGGGTCCGTACCGGCTTGAGCGGGCGTCGCCGCGCCGAGAGACACGAGCAGGAGGCACAGGGATGGGAAGGAGGCCTTCACAGGTCAGAGGCTAACATCGCCCCAGGACGCGGTCTGGTTCAGGCCGAATTTCACCTGGAAAAAAATACTCCCTACGGGAATACCGCCCGGAGAGACCGTGTTTGGCCGGTGTAAGTGAACGAAGGTTTCGATCTATGATGCGCCCCAGGAGGCCCCCCTGTTGAACCCCTTCCGTAGTCGAGAGAGCAAGCGCGCCGAGCGGGCGGAGGCCGACGCTCGTCAGGCCTTCCAGCAGGAGGCCATGGTGCACGCAGACGCCCTCTACGAGTCGGCTCGCTACATGACGCGTGGCGGGAGCGAAGCGGAAGATCTCGTGCAAGAGACCCTATTGAAGGCCTTCCGCTCCTGGGACCGATATCAGCCTGGCACCAACTGCAAAGCCTGGCTGTTCCGGATCATGACGAACACGTTCATCAACAGCCTCCGTAAACGGCGGCCGCTGGCCGGCCTGCTCGACGAGGTGGACTCGTCGGAGCGCGCCTTCGACGCCTACGGCGCCTCGGAGTTCTACGAGAGTCCAGCCAAACGGGCCGAGGGCCGAATGGTGCCAGAGCGCGTCCAGCGTGCCATCGAATCCATGCCGGAGAACTTCCGGGTGCCTGTGATCCTCGCGGACCTACAAGACTTCTCCTACAAGGAGATCAGCGAGATCCTCGATTGTCCGGTCGGCACGGTGATGTCCCGGCTGCACCGGGGACGTAAGCTACTGCAGGAGCAGCTCTTTGAGCACGCGGTCGACGTCGGAGTGATCCCGCGAGAGCGCGCCGCTCTTGAAGACGGTACGCTCTCACTAGAGGCGTACCGACAGCGCCGAAAGTCGGGGACAAACCGGTGAATTGCTCTGAGGTCCAGTCCTCCGTCTATGTCTATCTGGACGGTGAATTTGCGGAGCCAGAGAGCGAGATCTACCGGCAGCACCTCGACCAGTGTCCGAGCTGCCGCGCCTACGTGAGGCAGGAGGCCAGTTTCCTGGTCGGTGTGCGCGAGAGCCTCGCCGCCCCGAAGGCTCCTGAGGCCCTTCGACACCGCATCGAGGCGACGCTGGCCGCGACACCGCTGCCCGCGGGAGCGGTGGATGAATCCGCCTCACGCGAGGGGCGCAAGTGGGGTGCCTGGGCGGGAGTTCCGGCAGCTGCCGCCCTCGCCCTGGCCCTGGTCATCGTGCTACCCGGCGGTCAGGCGGACGCCGAGGTGGATCCCGAGATCACCCACGCCGTCACCGCTCACCACCGAGAGATGCCGAGCGAGATCGCCGGTTCACGAGATCGGGTTCGCGAGTACCTGCAGCGCTCGGTGTCCTTCGCGGTCGAGGCCCCGCTACCCGAGACCGACGTGGTGAAGCTCCGGGGAGCGCGCCTGACCCAGGTGCGCGGAGAGCCGGCGGTCGTCTATCAGTACCAGGTCGGCTCCCAGCGCATCTCGGTGTTGCAGGCCTCGTCCCGTCGTCTGGCCAAGCGACAGCGCATTCGGCGCGCCCCGCGGCCCATGCGAACGCAGACCGTCGTGCGAACGCTTCACCACCACGAGGGATACGCCGTCGTCACCTATGAGACGAGGGGCGTGACCCACGCGGTCGTGAGCGCCATGCCCGAAGCGGAGCTGATGCGTCTGGTCCCGGCCTCACACAAAGAGCCCTGAGACGAGAGCGGTCTAGAGCAGCTCCATGGGGTCGACGTAGTCATAGCCGAGGCTCGACGCCACCGCCGGGTGCGTGACCTTGCCCTTGTAGGTGTTGAGGCCCAGACGAAGCGCAGCGTCGCTCTTCAGCGCCGCCTCGACGCCCGCGGCCAGTACACCGCTGTAGTGAAGCGTCGCGTTCGTGAGCGCGTAGGTGCTCGTTCGCGCGACCGCGCCGGGCATGTTGGCCACACAATAGTGCACAACCCCGTCGACCATGTAGGTCGGGTTCTCGTGGGTCGTGGGCTTGCATGTCTCGATGCAGCCGCCCTGATCGACGCTCACGTCAACGATGACCGCACCAGGCTTCATCTGGCTCACGAGCTCTCGTGTGACGAGCTTCGGGGCCCGAGCGCCCGCGACGAGCACGGCGCCGACGAGGAGATCGCAGCTCTTTACACACTCGGTCAGGGTCTCTGCGTTGGAGTACACGGTCTCCACGCGACCCGCGAAGATGTCGTCGAGATAGGTGAGACGATCCAGGTCGCGATCGAGGATCGTGACCCGAGCGCCGAGGCCCACCGCCATCTTGGCCGCGTTGGTGCCCACAGCGCCGCCGCCGATGATGACGACGTGACCGCGCATCGCGCCCGGGACGCCGCCGAGCAGCAGCCCCATGCCACCAGACTCTTTCTGGAGCGCGGCTGCGCCGCACTGGACGCTCATACGCCCGGCGATCTCGCTCATGGGCTTCAGAAGAGGAAGGCGGCGGTCAGATGTCTCGATCGTCTCGTAAGCGATCCCCGTGACGCCCGCGTCCACCAGCGCCCGGGTCAGCTCAGGCTCGGCCGCGAGGTGCAGGTAGGTGTAGAGCACCAGCCCATCGCGAAAGTACTTGTACTCAGGAGCGATGGGCTCCTTGACCTTCACGACCATGTCAGCGCGGCCCCAGGTCTCCTCGGCGGAATCGACGAGGGTCGCTCCCATGGCGACGTAGCTCTCGTCAGGAATACCCGATCCGACACCTGCGCCGCGCTGAATGAGCACCTGGTGCCCAGAATCGACCCACTGTTTGACCCCACCAGGAACCATACCAATGCGATATTCCTGGACCTTCGTTTCCTTCGGAACCCCAATAATCACAGCAACTTCCCCTTCACCCAAGGCCCCCTCGGCCCTGAATCCTAGTGATGTGATAAGCGATGGCTAACACCGTCTCTTCCCGGGTTCAACCCACGAGTCACTAGCGAAGAGAATTCGCGCGCTGAGGCGCACGGATCTACCCTCGATTCCGTGCGAATCTTCCTCCCCATGCTCGCGTGCGCCCTCGCGCTCCTGGGCAGCCTCGCAGAGGCCCAGCCCCCGGCGCCGTGGATCCACGACATCGTGACGACGTTCGAGACCCTCGGCAAAGCCCCACCCGAGCGGATCACCGAGCTGGATAGAGCGGCCGAGATCGCCCTGAGCGCCGAGCCGGATGAAGACCTTCGACACGTCCTGCGCTCGCGGGGAGTTCACGACGGTCTTCTGCTCCCGGTCCTGCTGGTCGATCCCGAGGAGCCGACGGTTCGCAGGCGCTGGCAGATGTTGCTTCAGGACCAGGTGGCGAGCCAGTCACTGACCCACTTTGGGGTCGCGCGGCAGGGAGAGCGCCTCGCCGTGGTCTTCGTGCGCCGTGCCCTGGAGCTCGACCCCATCATCGCCTCCGAGTCGGACGGACGACACCTGGCGATCAGCGGGCGGCTCGCGAGCGGCTATGGGGATCCAGTCATCTACGTCACCCGGCCCGATCAGCGTGTCCGAAGCTTTCGACCGATGCTCCTTGGCCAGCAGATCAGCTTCAAGCTCCCGGTCCAAGAAGAGGCGGCCGCCATCATCGAGGTGATCGCCGCTGGCCCCAGGGGAGCCGAGGTCGTCGCCCTACTCACGGTCAACCACCAGGGCGTCACACGGACGATCACCCGCCCCAGGGAGCTCACAGAGAAGGCGGGCTGGAGAGGCCCCAGTGACGAGCTGATCGCGCTGGTCAACGAGGACCGCGTCCGAATCGGAATGTCGCGCTTGAAGCCGGACTCCACCCTGAACCAGACCGCATCGCAGCACGCTCAGGCCATGGCCAAGCAAGGGGTCGTCGCTCACGTCCTGCCTGGCGGAGAACCTCCAGCAGAGCGCCTCGGAGCCGCCGGCGTGAGAACGCGCCGCTTCTTTGAGAACGTCGCCCTGGCGCGCACCGTCGAGCAGGCCCACGCGGAGCTCTGGGAGAGCCCGAGCCACCGGATGGCGCTCACCGACGAGCTGATCACGCATATCGGAGTGGGCGTCGCCCGAGCCATCGGCGCGGATGGACCGGTTCTGTACATCGTGGAGCACGTCGCGCACCGCCCCTGAACTGGATTGCCAGGGCGATGTGACCCTGGCATCTTCCCGGCAAACGGCCCCGGGAGATGACCATGGGACGACGTTACTTTCTGGCTCTTGTCCTGCTGTGCAGCGGCTGCGCTAGCCTCCCGCCCGTGGAGCAAGAGAAGGCCCCGGTCGCCGACGGTCACGCCAGGCTCGCCAAAGAAGCGATCCCGACCGCGTACCGGCTCGAGCTGCAGATCGATCCCCGGACCGAGCGCTTCTCAGGGCAAACCGCTATCGACGTCACCCTGCCCCAGGCGACTCAGCGCCTGACCCTGCACGGACAGAACCTCAACGTGACGCGCGCCGTGGCCCGCGCGGGCGAGACGACCGTCGAGCTCGAGGCCCACGAAGGCCAGCACGGTGGCCTCCTGCTGAGCGCGCGCGCTCCGCTCTCTGGAGCGCTCACCCTGGAGCTCACCTACGACGCGCCGCTGGATGAACGACTCAATGGGCTCTATCGGACCCAGGACGGGGGACGGTGGTTCGCCTTCACTCAGTTCGAACCCCTGGACGCCCGACGTGCATTCCCATGCTTCGATGAGCCCGTGTTCAAGACACCGTTTACGACCACCTTGCGGGTACCCGAGGGGATGAACGCCTTCGCCAACACGCCCGAGACAGGTCGAACGACCGCGAACGGCTGGACCACGGTCACCTTTGCGGAGTCCAAGCCGCTCCCCACCTACCTGGTCGCCTTCGCGGTCGGGGACATCGTCGCTCGTGATGGCGACAGCGCCGAGATGGACGGGGTCCCGTTTCGGGTGCTCGCGGTTCGAGGCCGAGAGGGCCTCGCCGACTGGGCGCTGGAGCACACACCGGCGATCGTCGGGGTCATCAGCGATTACTTCGCCGAGCCCCTCCCCTACGCCAAGCTCGATCTGATCGGCGTTCCCAACTTCGGCGCGGGAGCCATGGAGAACGTGGGGCTCGTGACCTTCCGGGAGCAGCTCGTGCTCCTCGATCCGGCGGTGGCACCTCCACGGCAGATGGAGGGCGCTGTCTCCGTGATCGGTCACGAGATCGCCCACATGTGGTTCGGCAACCTCGTCACCATGCCCTGGTGGGATGACCTGTGGCTCAACGAGGCCTTCTCCACGTGGCTCGAGGGAAAGGTCACCGACCGTATCGCCCCTGAGATGGAGACCCGAGCGGCCGACGTGCTTGGGGCCCTGTGGGTCATGGGCCTGGATATCAAGCAGAACGCCCGGTCGATCCGAGAGCCCATCGTTCATGGCGGTGACGTCCAGAACGCCTTCGACGGCATCACGTACACCAAGGGCGCGGCCGTTCTGGGTATGACCGAGTCCTGGATCGGCGAGGCGGCGCTACGCAAGGGCCTGCGCACCTACATGAAGCGGCACGCGCACAGCGTCGGGACCACGGAGGACCTCTGGGTCGCCCTCGATAGCGCCACCGAGAAGCCGGTCAGCCGCATGCTCTCGAGCTTCACGGATCAACCTGGCGTCCCGCGGGTCGACGTGACCCTTGAGTGCGAAGGAGCGCCGAACCTCGTCGTGCGCCAGGAGCGTCACGCGCGATGGGAGAGCAGCCTGGATCGCGCGAAGCTCTGGAGTCTGCCCTTCTGCTACCGCTACCCGGTCGCCGGGCAGGTCGTCTCGACGTGCACGCTCCTGGAGAAGTCGGAGGAGCGGCTGCCCCTTGAGGGCTCTACATGCCCTCTGTGGATCCACCCGAACGCCGATGAGCGAGGATACTACCGCTGGTCGCTCCCGGAGGCGTCCATCAAGAGCCTCGTGACGCTGTATCGGAGCGCCTTGACCCTGCGGGAGAAGATCGCACTGCTGCCCCATCTGTGGGCGTTGACCACGGCGAAGAAGCTGAGCGCAGCGACCTACCTCGAGGCGATCGAGGCGCTCTCCGAGGAGTCCCATCCGCTGCTGATCTCGCGGGTCGCTTCCGCCCTCGACGGTCTGACCTCCCACGCCCGAAGCCTGGGTCTTGAGGACGCCTTGGCCAAGGTGATTCGCCGGAGGCTGGGCTCGCACGCGACGCGCATCGGACCGGCGGCGTCTGAGGGAGAGACCCCACGCACGACCGTGGTGCGCGGTCAGCTCAAGAGCCTGCTGGCCGACGCGGGCCAGGATCCAGAGCTTCGGCGAGAGGCTCGCCAGACGGTCGACGCGTTCCTCGCCGACCCCAAGACCGTTCCCGAGGGACTCTCGAACGCTCTGGTGATCGCCGCCTGGGATGGTGACGAGACGCTCTTCGATAGCTACCTGACGGGCGCACAGACCGACGTGAGCCCAGGGGTCCGCGCCCAGCTCGTGCGCGGCTTGGGCTCGTTCCCACAGCCAGAGCTGGTCCATCGGGCTCTCGACGTGACCGTCGACGGGCCGCTGCGAACCCAGGATCTGCGCCGCGTCTACTGGGCCTCCTCCGGACGCCCCGAGACCCGTCGGGCGGCCTGGGACTGGTTGACGCGTCGCTACGATGACCTGCGAGCGAAGCTGGGTGACGAGTGGGCTGTGGGCGCTCCTCGCGCGGTCAGCGGCGTCTGTGACGGGACGTTGCGCGCCGAGATCGTCGCCTTCTTCAAGGAGCCCTCCCGCATGCCGGCCGGAGCCGACCGTAACCTGGGGCTTCAGCTCGAGAAGATCGACGAGTGCCTCCAGGATAAGGCCCTGATGCAGGAGCCGATCGAGGCCTATCTGCGAGGCCGGTAAGGCACCAGCAGCGCCAGCAAGAGGAGCGCTAGCCAGGAGCCCCCTGGCCCACCAGGCGCGCCACCGCAGCCGCTGGTCTTCACGACCATAGGTGTGGGCTCCTGGGACGTATCCGGTGTCGGTTCAACGCCAGCGCTTACGCAGGTCCCTGCCGAGCACAGGAGCCCATCAGCGCAGGCTCCACACGAGCCACCACAACCGTCGTCGCCACATTGGGAGCCCGCGCAGCTCGGCTCGCATCCGAGCGGAACGCAGAGCCCAGACTGGCATGCGCTGCCCGCCGCGCAGGCGCCGCAGCTGCCCCCACAGCCGTCGTCTCCGCACTGGACACCCGAGCAAGAGGGCTCGCAGCTCCCGAAGCACGTCCCGTCAAAGGTGCAGCTGTCTCCCGGGGGACACTCTCCACAGGTTCCGCCGCAGCCGTCGAGACCACACTCTTTGCCCGTGCAATCCGGCTGACATTCTTCGGCCTCGCCGCAGGTCCCATCCCAGAAACAGTCCGCGGCGCCAGGGCAGGCCCCGCACTCTCCTCCACAACCATCGGCCCCGCAGGCCTTTCCGTAGCAGTCTGGAGCGCAACCCGTGGGCGTGACGCAGACATTGGTCGTCTCTCCCGAGCCGCACACGAGGCCCGGTGAGCAGTTCCCGCAGGTTCCACCGCAGCCGTCGCCCCCGCAGGCCTTGCCCGCGCAGCTCGGCGTGCACCCGCTCACGAGCACACAGGCCCCCGAGGTGGCGC
>CALCNF010000491.1 GCA_937897815.1 uncultured Pseudomonadota bacterium
CGAGCGCTCGGGACCGCGCGCGGCGCTCTTGGAGGTCATGGTTGGGCCCGGGGGCCCGAGGACCTTGAACCCACTTCCGACCCTGGTCGAGCAGGTCCCGGCCGAGGCGGAGAGCTACTTCCCTTCGGACCAGTTCCTGTACCGAAGCGACGCCCTGGCGGCGAGCCTCCTCACCTTTGACCCGATCGAGGACCGCGTCCGGGTGCGCTTCATCGATCCTGGCACGGGCGAGGCGCGCTACGACGCCCTGCTCAAGGACGGACTCTCATGAGCGTGATGGTGACCACGGCCCTCGGCGTTCTGCTCCTGGGCGCCGCCCCTCAAGAGCCTCTGGATCAGGCCAGAGAGTGGCTCCGCGCGGGCAAGAGCTCGGCGGGCTTCGGGCTCTTGGCCTCCACCTGGCCGACCTACGAACGCGCTGAGGATCAGCACCAGGCTCGGTATCTCCTCGGCCGCGAGCTCATCAAGGGGGGCTCGGCGGCGGGTCTTGAGCACATCGAGGCCCTGCCACGACCGTTCGGTTCGCTTGAGGATCGCCGGCTGGTATGGCGCGCCCGAGGGCTGGCGCTCACCGACCGGGTGGATGAGGCGATCGTAGCGCTCGAGCGCGCCCGCGACGTAGCGGCGAACAAGCGAGAGCGCGGTGAGCTGGCCCTCGAGCGGGCGCGGCTCTACGTGAGCGCGAGCCGCACGGAGCGCGCTCTCGCCATCTACGAGGACCTGCTGGCCGGCAAGTTCGAGCGGCATCATCGAGCCGCCGCCCTGGGTCAGATCGTCAAGCTCACCCGCGAGACCGACCTGAAGCGCGCCAAGCGAGCGACGCGCAAGCTGCTCATCCACCTCCCCGAGACCCCGGAGGCGCGCTCAGGAGAGCTCGCTTATGGCCCCGGAGATCTCTCAACCAGGGACCTGGTCAAGCGCGCCCGAACCCTGTTTCAGCGCTTCGAGTACGAGGAGGCGCGCGAGATCCTGAGGCCGCTTCTTGAGCACAAAGACTATGGTTCGGAGGCCCGTTGGCTCGTGGGCCTCATCGGAATCAAGAAGCTCAGGGACGCCCCGGAGGAGGCGCGACGCCTGCTTCGGCGGGTCTCGAACTCCAGGAGCGAGCACGCCGAGGAGGCCCTCTTTCTCCTCATGCGCACCTACATCAAGGAGGACCGGTACGAGGAGGCGCTCAAGGTCGGAGCTCGCTACTCCAAGCGCTACGGCAGAGGGAACTTCTCCGCCCGCGTGGCCTACTACCGCGCCTGGCTTCCCTACGATGAGCGGCGCTGCGATGTAGCCGTGCCGCGTTTCAGGGCCTATCTCAAGCGCTTCAAGTACCGAAAGACCTACGCCCTGGGCTTCCTCGGCTGGTGCGGTATCCGCGATGGCAAGTGGGAGACGGCGGTGAAGGACTACGAGGGCCTGGGCAAGATCGCCGGAGCCCTTCACCAGGGGAAGGCCTGGTATTGGCAGGCCTTCGCCCTGGATAAGCTGGGTCGTCGGGACGCCGCCCGGTCCAAGCTGGCCAAGCTCGACCGCGTCTATCCCCTCACCTGGTACGCGATGCACGGGCGCCAGCTCCGAGCGCGTTGGGATGGAGTCGACCCCCGAGCGAGCGCGCTCCCTTGGCCCGGCGGCGGAGACCTGGACGCGCGCCTCACCTCTTCAGATGCGACCTGGAGTTGGCCGCGTTTGCCCGAGAAGCTGGCCAGGACCTACAGGCGAATCGCGGCCCTGGTCGCCGTCGATGAGGTGGACCTGGCGCGGGCTCTGTACACGCCGATCCGCGAGAAGGTGGAGCGGTCGGTTCCCTCGCGAAAACGGCAGGACTTCGTGCGCTTCATGGGCCACGCGGTCGATGATCATAAGCACGGATGGGCCCTGGCGACCGGGCGGCGCCTCTCGGGTCTGATGGCCCTGCCCGAGGAGGCGGATGAGCGTTGGGCCCTGGGCTACCCGAAGGCCTACGAAGCCATCGTGGAGAACGGCGCGCCCACTCGCGACATCCCGCCGATCTTTGTCTACTCGATCATGCGTCAGGAGAGCCGGTATCACCCGTCGATGATCTCCGCCATGGACGCCATCGGCGCCCTGCAGATGATCCCCCAGACGGCGATCCTGGTCGGAGAGGCCATCGGCCAAGCCTACGATCCAGTGACCTTCGCCGATCCCAGAGTCGGCTTCCCCTTCAGCTTCTTCTACATGGGAGAGCACGCCCGGCTCTGGCGTCGCCAATGGTCCCTGGTCGCCGCCAGCTACAACGCCGGGCCCGCGCCGGTGATCCGCTGGGTCAATGAGAACCCCAAGGCTCCGCTGGTCTGGCTCGTCGAGGAGTTCAGCTACAACGAGGCTCGGGCCTACACGCGAAAGGTCTCAGAGCACCTGTTGAGATACCTCTGGCTCTACGTCCCCGAGGCCGAAGACCGCGCTCCGATCCTCGACCAGCTCTTCCCGCTCGAGGTGCAGCCCCCCGACCCTGACGTCGAGGTCTACTGAGCCGCGTCGCGCCTCTAGAGCTTGGCCGCGCCGCCGATGAAGAGACCGATGAGCTTCTCGACGATCGCCTTGGACTCCTTCGTAGGCTCAGTTCCGGGGGTGATCCCCACCAGCAGGACAAACTCTCCCTCAGCGATGGCCTCAGCCTTGTGGAGGGTCTTCGAGCGGTTGATCCACGAGGCGGTCTTCGGGAGCGCCGTCGCCGCGGCCGTCGCGTCTTCGTAGCCGAGCACGATGATGTCCAGGCCTGGGTCCTGGCTGGTTAGCCGCTCCTGGCGGGTCGCGCCGGTCTGCTTGAGCTGAGCGTCATCGAGGGGCGTCCCTTTCACCAGGTTTAGACCTGAGGACTGAAAGAGCGCCTGGGCCGGGCTCAAGGCCTTCGCCTTCTCCGCAGGTGCCTGCTCGGCCGCCGCCTCGGGAGCCTCCTCGGCTGTCGCGGGCTTCTCTTCTCCGCGACACGCTGTCACCAGCGCGACCGCACCGAGCAGCAGAACAGACCAACGTGCTCGTCGCGTGAATCGAATCATTGGGCTCGCCTCGCTTGTCCCCGGGTCCCAGGAGACTATCCCAAGGCCCGCTCCCCCGACAAGACGCCCTTGGAGCCTCTCCTGTCCGTCGCCGCTCAAGGTCGGCGACCGAGCTGGGCCACACCTGACCTCGGTCCGGTCGCTAAGGTCCGGGCCATGGTGTTTCAAACCAACGCGGTCAACTGGCATACTGCGCCCTCCACACACCTCTCTCACCCGCGCGCGCCGCGGAAAGGGAAGTCACCATGAAGAATCTCCTCACCTGCCTTTCGGTCTCGCTTCTGCTCGCGGCCTGCCTGGACACCAGTGAAGCGCCCGCTGTCCCAGATCAGGAGCTTCCTGAGGACGTGAACACGTGGCTGTACGTCGCCAGCGGTGTGGCCTCCGAGGGCGCTACGGGCACCGCGCTCAAGCCCTTTCCGAGTGTCCAGATGGCCATCGATGCGGCCAGCGCTGGTGACGGCATCCTCATTGAGGCGGGCACCTTTGAGGGGCCGCTGAGCATCGATAAGGATCTCGTCCTAACGGGCCTCCCCACCGCATCGCAAGAGGTGATCCTGGACGGGGGAGACGCGGACCTGCTGCTGCAGATCTCAGGAGACGCCGTGGTTCGAGTTGAGGACCTGGAGCTCCGAGGCGGCCACGAGGCCGCCGTCCAGATCACGGGGTCTGGCGTGCGCGCCCGCCTCAACCAAGTGAAGGTCACCTGCGTGGACCCCGAGGAGCTCAAGAGTGGCGGCGCTGGACATGGACTCGTGATCGAGAACGGCGCGGATGTGGAGGTGAACGGAGGCGCGCTCAGCGGCTGCGCTGGCTACGGAGTGTTCGCCGACCAGTCCAAGCTCGTCATGGATCAGAGCGCTCGCCTGAACAACCACCAGCAGGGCGGCGTTCGTCTTGAGGCCGCCCTGGACGGCAGCGAGATTCGCTCGGCGATGATCGAGAACAACAGGGGCTTCGGCATCGGGCTCTTTTGCGGAACCTTGAACATCGTCAACTGTACGATCTCAGACACGACCAATCCTGGCGGCGGCGATGGGGTTGTGGCCTCCGCGCTCACGGGCTTGGCAGAGGATGATCCCCGATTGGGTTGTGAGACGGTGCTCATGGTCGGCGGAGAAGAGACCCAGGGCAACATGATCCAGAGCAACCAGCGAGCGGGCATTCTGGTCGACGGCGACGTGTCGGCGCTGATCCAGAACAATGATCTGGTGAACAACGGGAACGGAGGCATCTGGGTCGTCGGGCAAGACGAGGGCAACGAACGGTTCACCGATATCGTTCAGAACGTCGTTGAGGAGAACAGGCACGTCGGCATCGGCATCGTGAACCAGGCTCAGACGGAGGTGAAGGGCAACGAGATTCGAGACACCCTTCCGATCGATGACTTCAGCGGTGAGACGAGTCACGGTGACGGGGTGTTCGTCGAGCTTGCGGAGTCTCTGGTGTACGGCAACAACCTGCGGCGTAACGTGCGCTATGGGATCCTCATGAGGAGCCCCGCCGTCGGCTCGTGCATCGGAGATGACAACTACTTTGAGGAGAACATGCAGGCCCACAAGTGGGAGCATTCAGCGGCGGCGCTGAACGCCTGTGAATTTTCGTGGTTCGACGATTCTGATTTCGAGGTGTCGGAGCCGCCAGAGGGCGGCGGGTGCACCGAGGAAGAGCGTCGTCGAGATGAGTGCCCCGATAACGTGCCCATCAAGATGGATGAGGCACCCGAGCTCACCTGCGAGTCGCCGTCTTGCATCTTGAATGACCCGACCGTCACAGGATGCCCTCCAGACTGCGATGACAAGGTTGGTAAGAGAGAGAACCCCAACGCTTATGCCTCCTCGGAGGCGCCGCTCGACTGCACAGGGTGCTACGTAGACGGGGGACCTCCGTGTCCGAACGACGACTACCCGGAAGGACAGGGCCCTTGTTGCAAGCCCAACAGCGTGGACGGGCTTGACGTCAACACCGAGAGCTCGGCCACGGACTGAGATCGTGGAGAGCACCCCATGAGCCGCGACGAGCGGTACCAGGAGCTGCACAAGCGGCTCGGCGCGCTGCTCGACGGCGAGGAGGACTGGGTGAGCGCCATGGCCACCGTGGCCTGTGAGCTCCACCACGCCTTCGAGCGCTTCCACTGGACGGGCTTTTATCGCGTGACGGAGCCCGGCGTGCTCCGAGTCGGCCCCTATCAGGGCGGACACGGCTGCCTTGAGATCCCGTTCGAGCGTGGGGTCTGCGGGGCGGCCGCCCGTGAAGCGCGGGTGATTCGCCTCGATGACGTGGAGCAATTTCAGGACCACATCGCGTGCTCCTCCACCACGCGCTCGGAGATCGTCGTGCCCATCCTGGACACGCACGGGCGGGTCTTCGCGGTCCTGGATGTGGACTCCGATCACCCCGCGGCCTTCGACGAGGTCGACGAGCGCGAGCTGAGCTCGCTCGCCGAGCACCTCGGCGCCCGCTACGGGAGTCGCGCCTCGTAGTCGGCCTCTTTGAAGCCGACCAGCACGGTGTCGCCCGCGTCGACCAGGGGCCGCTTAATCAGCTTCCCGTCCGCGGCCAGGGCGTCGAGCTGCTCCGACTCGCTCATGGAGGGGAGACGGCTCTTGAAGTCACCCTTTCGGTAAGACTGTCCGGCCGTATTGAAGAAGCGCTTGAGGGGGAGCTCAGACCGGCGCCACAGGTCCTCGAGGGCCTTTCGCGACGGCGGCGCGTCGACGATATGGATGCGCTCGACCTCGACGCCTCGGGCGTCGAGCCACTTCAGGGCGCGTCGGCAGGTGTCGCAGGCGGGGTAGTGAAAGACGGTGATGGCCATGGTCGCTCTCCTCGGTTCGCCGGGGAGGCTGACCCGAGAAGCGCTCAGTCGTCAATCACCGTGAGCCAGATCGCGTGAGAGCTCGATGGCGCCTCTCCCGAGGTGGCCACCATGGCCCAGCCGTACTGGCCCGGCGCGACCGAGCTCAGGTCCAGCGTCCCCTCGAAGGCTCCATCGATCACGGGCACGCTCACCCCGTGCAGCACGTCTCCGCCGCCGTCCGGGAAGATCATCAGGGCGACGGCCGTGCGGCCGGACGCGGCCTGGCCTCGAAAGGCGTAGGACTCGGAGCGGCGAAAGATGCGCGCAGGCAGCCCCTCAACCTGCGTGATCCCGGCCTCGGAGAAGGCGCCTCTTGGCAACGAAGAGAGCTCCTCAGGGCCGACGAGGAGCTCTCGGATTCCAGCGCCGCGCTCGAGCTCGTCCCCGCGCTCCAGCTGCCGCCCGCAGCCATCGGCGGTCTCCGAATCGATGAAGCGGGCCGGGAGGCTCTCGCTCCAGGTGTTCTCCACGTGGAAATGAAGGTGGGGTCCCGTCATCTGGCCGGTGAGCCCCGTGTCCGCGAGGTGGGCTCCTGCATCGACCCCTTGGCCGATCACCACCCGGGCGCTGTTTGTCTCAAGATGGGTGTAGGCGGTGTAGATCCCGGCGCCGTGATCGATCACGATCCAGTTGGCTTTCGCGGCGAAGCTCGCGTCCTCCCCGTGCTCGGACGAGTCGTCTCTGACCCAGACGACGATGCCCGGCGCGGAAGCGTGAACCGAGGTCCCTACCGGGGCAGAGAAGTCCCAGGCGTAGGCGTGTGGCCCCTGATGAGTCGGCTCCATCTGGTTGCCCTGGGTCACCGTCGTGGAGACGCCCACGTCCAGGGGCGGCAGCATGGCCAGAGGGACCGGGGTCCCGCTCAAGATCTGCTCCTCGTAGAGCGACGCGAAGCCCGCAGGGAGCGCCTGTTCGGGGCACGGGTGTCCCTCGGGGACGTCTGCGGGGCTCGCCGGCGTCGGGCCCTCCGCGGCGTCCTCAGCGCAGGCGCCGAGCGTGAGGAGGAGGAGCAGGCAGGGGAAGAGGCGGCTCACGAGGACAACCCCAGGGCCACGCTCTCGTAGGCGCGGACCCGGTCTCGAAGCTCGGCGGCCCGCTCGAAGTCCAGCTCCTTGGCCGCCGCGTGCATCTCCTCACGCATGGCGGCCAGGCGCGTCTCCAGCTCTCCCTCACTGAGGTCGCTCAGGATCTGATCGCCGGTCTTGGGTTCGGTCGTCTCCCCGTCCCCGTACTCCTCCTCATTCGGTCCCTCGCTCACGGGGCGAATGACGCTCTGTGGCACGATCCCGTGGGCCGTATTGTAGGCCTGCTGGATCTCTCGTCTGCGCTCGGTCTCGCCCATGGCCTGCTTCATGGAGTCGGTGATCCGATCTGCGTAGAGGACGACCCGCCCGGAGACGTTTCGCGCGGCCCGACCGATGGTCTGGATCAAGCTGCGAGTGGACCGCAAGAAGCCCTCTTTGTCGGCGTCGAGGATGGCCACGAGCCCCACCTCGGGAAGATCGAGCCCCTCTCGAAGGAGGTTGATCCCTACCAGAACGTCGTAGACGCCCTCTCGGAGATCTCGCAGCAGGGCGATGCGCTCCAGGGTGTCGATATCGGAGTGAAGGTAGCGCACTCGAACGCCGAGCTCGTGATAGTACTCGGTCAGATCCTCGGACATGCGTTTGGTGAGCGTGGTCACGAGCACACGATGGCCCTGGGCCACCTGCTGCCGGATCTCAGCGAGGAGATCATCGACCTGATCGGCGACGGGTCGAACGTCGATGGTGGGGTCGACCACTCCGGTCGGTCGGATCATCTGCTCGACCACCACGCCGGCCGCCCGCTCAAGCTCGTAGTCGCCAGGGGTCGCGCTCATGGCGATCACCGTGGGCGCGCGCTCCTCGAACTCCTCAAACCGCAAGGGGCGGTTGTCCAGGGCGCTCGGCAGTCGAAAGCCGTGCTCAACCAGGGTCCGCTTGCGGCTCTGATCCCCGCGAAGCATCCCGCCCAGCTGGGGGATCGCGACGTGACTCTCGTCGATCACCACGAGTAGATCGTCTGGGAAGTAGTCCAGGAGAACCGGAGGCGGCTCCCCGGGCGCGCGCCCCGTGAGGTGTCGGGAGTAGTTCTCAATGCCCTGGCAAAAACCCACCTGCTCCATCATCTCGATGTCGTAGTAGGTGCGTCCGGCCAGCCGCTCCGCCTCCAGCTCCTTGCCCTCTCGCCGCAAGACCTTCAGGTGGGCGTGGAGCTCGTCCTGGATGGAGGCCACGGAGTCGCGGATCTGCTCGGCGGGCATGACGTAGTGGCTCGCGGGGTAGATCACCAACTTCTGATGGTCGGAGATCGCCTGGCCCCGAAGGGGATCGATCCGCTGGAGCGACTCGATCTCGTCACCCCAGAAGCTCAGACGCAGCGCACGATCATCCTCCTCGGTTGGATAGATCTCGACCACGTCGCCGCGCACTCGGAAGGTCCCGCGGTGAAAGTCGTAGTCGTTTCGGCGGTACTGGATATCCACGAGCTTGCGGAGCAGGACGTCGCGTCGGATGCGCTGACCGACCTCGAGGGGGATCGTCATTCCAGCGTAGGTGTCCTTATCGCCGATTCCGTAGATGCACGATACGGAGGCGACGACGATCACGTCTTCGCGCTCCAGAACGCTGCGCGTAGCGGCGTGTCGCATCCGGTCGATGGCCTCGTTGATCTGGGAGTCCTTCTCGATGAACGTGTTCGTCGATGGGACGTACGCCTCGGGCTGGTAGTAGTCGTAGTAGCTCACGAAGTAGGAGACCGCGCTCGCTGGGAAGAACTGCGAGAACTCCCCGTAGAGCTGCGCGGCCAGCGTCTTGTTGGGCGCCAGGACCAGGGTCGGGCGCCGGGTTCGCGCGATCACCTGAGCGATGGTGAATGTCTTGCCAGTGCCGGTCGCTCCCAGGAGCACCTGGAAGTCCTCACCCCGATCGATCCCCTCGATCAACTCCGCGATAGCGGTCGGTTGATCGCCGCTCGGCTCAAAGTCACAGTGCAGCTCGAACAGGCCCTCGCTCATGGCGATTACCTCTACCACAACGGAGAGGTCTCGCACCCAGCAAGACGCGTTTTTTGACGCTCGCGGGAGCCGGGTCGACACTCACCCTTGTCGCGACAACGACAGGTTCTGAATCCGGGCGCTTCGCCCGGTTTCGATCTCCCTCCTCACCCTCCTGTAGCTCGTTCGTTCGCCTGAGAGGCGAGCGCTGGCCGCAGTGCATCTCGAGGCCGTGAATGTCCGACGCGCAGACCATAATGACCCAGCCCCTGATCCAGCCCTCGGCGCTGAATCGTGAGCCCGTCTCCCCGATCCTCAAATGGGCCGGCGGCAAGACCCGCCTCATGCCCGAGCTGCTCGCGCGGCTCCCCGAGTCCTGGGACGCTTACTACGAGCCCTTCGTCGGCGGAGGCGCGCTGTTCTTCCGAATGGGACCGGACCAGGCTCGAATCAGCGACCTGAACTACGAGCTGGTCAACGTCTACACCGTGACCCGAGATCGCGTGAACGCCCTCATCGCCGCGCTCAAAGGTCTTGAGTACAACCGAGACACCTATTACGGCATGCGCGCCCTCGATCCCGAGACCCTCGACCCGGTCGCGCGAGCGGCGCGGATGATTTACCTCAACCGCACGTGCTTCAACGGGCTCTACCGCGTGAACCGGCGCGGACAGTTCAACGTACCGATGGGGCGTTACCGTGACCCGGTGATCTGCCAGACCGATCGTCTGCTCAAGGCGAGCGTCCGTCTCCAGCAGACCGACATCCTCCACGCCGGCTATGCCGACGCGGTCGCGGACGCCACGGAGGGGGACTTCGTCTACTTCGATCCGCCCTACCAGCCGCTCACGTCCACGGCCAACTTCACGAGTTATACGGCCGGAGCCTTTGACGAGGATGACCAGGCGGTTCTGGCAAAGACCTTCACCGAGCTCGGCGAGCGCGGTGTCCGTTGCATGCTCTCCAACAGCGACACTCCCTTGATTCGTGACCTCTATTCCGAGCACCACATCGATCGAGTGATGGCTCCGCGAGCGATCAGCCGCAAGGCCACTGGAAGGGCCGCCGTCGCAGAGGTCATCGTTCGAAACTACGAGCCCTGATCGCGTTCATTGGCTTGATTCGGATCACGCGGCTACGATGTAGCCATGGCGGTTGAAGCTCCAGAGGCTACCCACATCTGCGTTCGATGTGGTCACGGCAACGAAGCGCAGGCCGCCTTCTGCGTGGAGTGTGGCTTCGACCTGAACTCCGCATTGCAGCGTGACTACGACTCCTATCGCGATGTCTCCCGAGGCGATCTGACCCTGAGTGAGTCGGACGGGATCCCCGTCTCGATCATCAGGACCCTCACGGGTGTCCCCGTAGCCGGC
Source organism: uncultured Pseudomonadota bacterium (assembly GCA_937897815.1). GTDB lineage: Bacteria > Myxococcota_A > UBA9042 > PHBI01 > CALCNF01 > CALCNF01. The sequence continues at coordinate 10,258 of CALCNF010000491.1, forward strand.
GGAGAGATCGTCGACGACCCGGTGGCGCCCGTAGAGGACCCCGACGTGGAGACCTCGGTAGGCGCTTCGGTGGATCCGGTGCCCGTGGGCGCGCGACCGTTGGAGGAGGCGGCGATCCCCGCCGTCGATGCTCCCTTGAACGAGGCGATCCTCGACACCCAGCGAGGTGATGTCCTACCCGTCGAGCCGTCCGAGGAGACCACGCCTGAGATTGAGGCCCTGCCGATGGATCAGATTGACGATCCCTTTGCTCCAGGCGCGCCGGCCTCGGACGATCAACCGAAGTCCCGGCCCGTGCACGAGAACCTCCGCGAGGGCGTCACGACCTACGTTCACGCCAGCCAGAGAAGTTTTCGCCGTCCCGATGCGGTCGAGGAGAGGCCCGCCTGGGGAATTCGCGTCGGGACCGTGGTCGCGGTTGTGTCGGTCGTGTTCGTGATCGTCCTCGTCTTGACCCGGTAGGGCGGGCGGCGCAGACTTTGGAACCATGAAGTGTACCGCCTGCGGCCACGAAAACCTCTCGGACTTTCCGTTCTGCGAGCAGTGTCTTGAGCTCCTCCCGACCGCGGGCTCCGGCCGCGCCGGAGGCTTCGGTCTGCTTGAGCAGGGTACAGGCGCCCTGGCGGCGCACACCAGCATGTGGCCACCGTTCCCCTGGAACCCCCAAGAGCTTCAGAACCCGCTGATCGGCCGAGAGAAGGCGGTGGACGACCTCCTTGGAGCCTTCAAGGACGTCCACAAGCGGATCCACGCTCGGATCCATCTCTTGGTGAGCGCCTACGGCATGGGCAAGAGTCGGGTCGTTGACGCGATGATTCGACGGGCTCGAAAGGTGGACGAGGACACGCGCTTTGTCCGCACCCGCTGCGCGAGCGGCGGGCTCCCGTTTCGCATGTGGGATGGCGTGATTCGATCGGTATTTGAGATCCCGGCTGACGCGGACCCGGAGTCCGCTGGAGCCCGGCTCATGAACGCCCTCAAGGACGACGCGGGAGACGAGGCCAGGGAGCTGGCCTCTCTGATCGGAGCGCTGCTCGGCTACCACGTTCCTGGTGCGCGTCTGCCCGTCGAGGACGATGAGGCGGTCGTCGGTCGAGGGACCGCGGCCATCATCCGTGTCCTCGGCATGGTCGCGGCCAAGCGCAACCTGGTCATCGTCGTCGAGAACGCGAACGCGGCCTCTCGGTCCAGCCTGACCCTGGCGAGCTCCATCGAGGCCTCCCTCAGAGATCGACCTGTCTTTCTCCTGCTGCTCGGCTCGCCGGAGCTGGAGTCCATCCTGCCCAAGCGCGAGCGCGTCTCGGTCACCTCGCTACCCCAACTCACGAAGCGCGAGGCCGATCAGATCCTGCGCCTCTTCCTCACCGGCATCGACGAGATCCCGAAAGAGGTCGGACAGCGGATCCTCAAGAACGCCCACGGGAACCCCTACGCCATCAAGAGCATGGTTCGCTATCTCCGAGAGGCTGGAGCTATCCGCCTCGATCGAAAGCGCTGGAAGATCTCCGAGGAGATCGCCTGGGACCTGGACATGCCCGATGACCTCGCGGGGGTCGTGCTCGCCCAGTATGGCCTGCTCTCCGCCGAGGATCGTGTGCTTCTGGGTCGCGCCGCGATCGTCGGCGAGCGATTCTGGCTTGGCTCTCTCGTCGCGTTGGCGCGAGACGGTCAAGACGGAGGCAACGAGTTCGGTTCGACTCCCAGAGACAAGGTCTCAGTGCGCACCCGCCAGACCCTCAAGCGCTTCTCGGAGCTCGGCTTCGTCGAGACGCGTCAGAGTCGGGTGGAGACGGTCGAGACCTTCGCCTTTCGAACCCACACCCACCATCAAGTCGCCCTGTCTTTGTTGCCGGTCACCGCGCGCCAGAAGGTGCACGCGGTCGCCTTACAGTGGCTCCTCCTTGAGCTCGGCGACAGATCCGACGAGATGCTCGATCGTCTCGCCGAGCACGCCGAGGGGGCGGGAAAGAACGCCGACGCTGCCAGGTTCCTCCTGCGCGCCGCCGAGCGGGCGGGGGCGCGGGTCGAGCCGGACGACGAGCGCCGCCTGTTCGCCGCCGCTGAGGCGCTCGTCGATGATGACGATGTGCCCACTCGCCTGAACATCGCTCAGGGCCTCGGGCACGCGCTGGCCCGATCGGGTGACGTCGAGGGGGCGCTTGAACGGTACGACCAGGCGCTGAAGCTCGCGTGGCGGATGCGAACGCGCACAGGCGGCGCCGCCGCTCTTGAGCGAATCGGTCAGATCGAGCGCGACCGAGGCAACCTCAAGGGGGCCGAGGACTACATGCTTCAGGCCATGCGGCTCTTTGAGTCCGTCGACGACCAGTCGGGCGTGGCGGGTGTTTGTCACGACCTGGGCGCGGTCTACTGGCTGCGCGGTGACTTCGATGGGGCCCTACAGCTCTATCGCAAGGCGGAGCTCATCTATCGTGATCTCAATGACATTCGGGGGCTGAGCGCCATCCTGCATGGCTTCGGCGTGACCCACTTCGATCGGGGTCAGCTGGAGATGGCGACCGAGTTTCTCCAGCAGGCGCAGAAGCTTCGACGGGAGATCAACGATCCGGCGTCGCTCTCGGCGACCTTGAACGCCTTGGGCGTCCTGTCCGCGAGCTGCGATGAGCTTGAGGCCGCCGTAGGCAACTGGACCGAGGCCCTGGAGCACGCGGAGCGCGCCGGAAACATGGGCTGGGTGGCCACGGTCTCCAACAACATCTCTGAGGCCCTCATGCCCATGGAGCGGTATGAGGAGTCCCATGGATACCTCAAACGCGCGATCGAGTGCGCCGAGATGGCCGAGCTGCCCCGGGTCGAGGTTGACGCCCGGCGTAACCTGGCCCTGCTCCTGCACCTGGAGGGCAAGCACGACGAGGCCATGGAGAGCATCGAGCGCGCTCGGAACCAGGCCAAGCCGCTCGGTCAGCCGAGGGTCTTGGCGTCCGTGGAGCGAAGCGCTGGAGAGCTCTCTGCCGGACGTGCTCGGCTCGTCGAAGACGACGCCGGCAAGGCCAAGTCGCACTGGGTCCGGGCCGAATCGTCCTGGCGTAAGGCCGCTCAGATCTTCGAGAAGGGCGGCTACACCCTGGAGGCGGTGACCACCGTGGGCCTGCTCGCCGACGCCCTGTATGAGCTGGGCAAGGTCGAGGAGGCTGAGAAGCAGCGCCGGCGTCAGTCCGACCTCAAGGCCGCGAGCGTCGATACGGGTTCGTCTTCGCCGTGAGGCGATTCGGCCTCGCTCTTTTGAGTCTCGTGTTGGTGGCTGTCGCGTCGCCCGCTTACGCCGAGGTCGACTGGTCGCTCGATTTTCCCATGCCCGAGGCGGACCTGGCGGTCGGTCTCGGCGGAGGCCTCGCCTTGGGCGAAGCGGCGCGCCCGGGCGATCTGGGCGGTCTTTTGTGCGCCAGCGTCTCCTGGCTCGACGGTCCGTTCGGAGTTCACGCGACGGCCTACGGACACCGGGAGCGCCTGTCCAACCGGATCGGCGGCTCTGTGGAGGCGACCGTATGGTACGTGCTCCTGCTCGGGGCCGGCGTCAGCTTCGGCTCAATGGATGCGCCCGGGGGCGACGCGGTCCCGGACGAGGCGACCGCCCTCACGCTGTTCGCGGGTGTCCCCTGGCCGTTGACGCGACTGGACGGCGGCGGCTCGGTGGTCTTGCTCACGTGGGCGCGGCCCGGCTTACGCTTCGAGGACTCTCGCTCTGTGAGCCTCTACACCCAGGCAGGCTTGAGCCTGCTCTGGTCGAGCTTCAGCTTCTAGAGGCTTCGAAAGCGGCCCCTAAAACCCCAGGCCGACCCCGAAGGTGTGCTGCTCGACCGGAGCAAGGACGACGCTGTAGCTCAGGATGACCGGGCTCGAGTTCGTCTCGGACCAGTTGAACCCAACCGACAGCCCCCCACGCATCCAGCCGATGCCTCCGTCGGACTCGGGGTTGTCCTCAAAGCTTCCGATCGGAAGCTCTTTGCTCTCGATGTTCACGAGAGGGGTCAGCTCCAGGAACGCGACGAGCTGAAGGTCGCGGAGCCGCCAGATGGACTCTTGCTGGAACTCGAATCCGATCGCGCTGGACGCCGTGTAGCCCAGGAGCTCGGAGCTTCCAGCAAATGGCGCGAAGCGGTCTCCTTCCCGTGAAAAGAACCCGGCACCTCCAAGGTGGAGACCTACGGCGCTGCGCCAGCCGGCCTGCTGATCTCCCCACTGGGTGATGGGGATCGTCCATCCCAATCCACCGCTAACGCCTGTTCCGAACCGCGCGACCGCAGGGTTACGAAGGGAGGCTGAGTCATCGGGGTCACTCAGGGTCTCATGAATGTGCTGCAGGCTCGCGTCAACGCGGAAGCCATTCCCTGCCTGGAACTGGTACCAGAGCCCATTGGAGGCTCGCTCTCTACTGACCTCGCTGCCGTCTACGGGATCGTCATGTCGCTCATTGAGCACGTAGCTGACGTGACTCCTTCGTCGGTCGTCTTCGATCGCTAGAAACGACAACACCGGCTGGGGTGAGAGCGGGACTGTGGCCGAGCTGTTCGTCGTGATGACGCTCAGGAGGAGACTCAGGCTGAGGAGACGAGTACCCATCAATAGACAAAGCTCATGTGCGCGAGAAAGCGGTCACGGGGAACCAGCTGTGGGATGAGGTCATAGGAGGAGATGTCGTTATGACTGAAGGTGAAGCCGAGTCGACAGAACAGAATATCTCGAGGCTCCTTGAGGGTGCTGCGTAAGACGCGATCACCCAACTCACGGTGCCGTCGCGCGGCCGCCATGTCGCCTTCTCGTTCGGCCTGGGCTGAGGCGATCGCGCTGGTGGTCACCAGGATCGCCGTCCATACCCATTTTGCGGGCACCTGAATGTGGGCCGTAATGTCATGCCCAGTGACCTGTTCTTGGGAGTCTTCCGGGTTGAGCATAGGTCCCGCTGATCCACTCGAGAACACGCGCAATGCGCTTGGGTCCCCGGTGCGATACACGGCGCTCAGACCGTAGCTCGTGCCAAAGTGGCCACGGCGGGTGAGGTTGAAGTCGGCGTCAGGCTGAATGAGCAGATCGACCCCGATGGCAGCCTGAACGAGCCGAGACTGGGTTAGGGAGTAGTCTGCTGTAGCGCTCAGGCCGAGCCAGGAGGCCTGAGGTGCGTGCAGACGCTCGACCCCGAGGTGAGCGACGAGATTGGGGTCGCCACCGAAGTTGTAGCGGGTGAAGCCGACCTCGAGCAGGTCAGCGAACTTCCACTGGTCGTAGGGAAAGCGCAGGTCCCATCGGAGGAGCTGCAGAAGGCTGTCTTTGCTCTCTTCGAGGCCCTGAGGGTCTCCAAATACGTAGCTGGATTTGAGGAAAAACCTCGGCGAGTTCAACTCCAGGAATGTGGAGCCGCTCATCTCGCCCTGGAACTCCTTCCAATAGGAGCCAAGCGAGAGCTCAGCGTAGTCCGATACGGTCAGCCTGGCGCCGTGGAGCGCCTCGAAGAGTTGTTCATCGAACTGGAATCGAGCGCGATGCTGCAGGCTGAAGAACGACAGTTGGGCGTCACTTGAGTCGTTCGGGCGGACATTCAGCAGCATGCCCCAGCTCGCCGCGCCCAGCGTTATGGCGCTTGTGTTCTCATCCTCTTGCGTGCTGACGCTGTCGGTGTTGCCAAACAACTCGAAGATACGGCGGTCACGGTGCCATTGGGTGTCCTCTTCGAGGTAGTACACCGCCTCAAAGCGCTTCACACGCTCGTGGTACACCCCCACGATGTCGAAGCTCGCCGAGGCTTCCGAACCGCTCCAAACGAGCAGCAGGGCGAGCAGCAGGGTCTGCCCGGTCTTGGGCCCCACCATCCGGTTCGGCAAGAGCGCTCTCCATCTCCAGGGGAAGCTGGAGTCTAGCATAGTTCGTTGGACCGAGAGGTCGACTCAGAGCGGCGCTGGAGAGGCTCTAGGGTCGGAAGCTCAGGTAGACGATCGGGGCGAAGACGGTCGTGGGCGGCGGCTCCGTTGGAGCCGACACGACGTTGTCGCTCCAGTTGACGATCCAGCCCGTGTATTGGGGCATGATCCAGCCCAGATCGACGCCGTAGGCGACCACGTCGGTGGCCGCGTACTCTGCGGTGAGCCCCGTGGTGTGGAAGGCGCCGATCCAGCCCTTTCCCGTGTCGAGCCCGGCGATGTCGTCGTGGTTGTAGCCGCCGATGGAGAAGCCGTACCCGTAGTAGAGCCCGACGTCGAACATGCGGTCCTCGCCAGGCTTCCAGTGCTGCGCCGGGTGGTAGCGAAGGCGCATGCCGACGTGGCCCATCCCGTCATCAAAGGAGCCGACGGGTCCGTTGCCCGCGAGCATGAACTCAGGGGTCACCAGTCCGTTGATGGTGTAGCCCATGCGGAGCTGCACCGCCGCTCCAGAGCCGTAATCCGTGCGGACGATCTCCCCGAAGTTCTCCGTCCTCTGGTTCGCTGTCCCGCCTGGCGCCGACACGCAGAGTGTGCTGAAGCCGTTGGTCTCCACCCACAGGAAGATGTCATCGCTACCGACTACATTCTCGCAGCCATCCGTGAAGTCCATCTCGACGCCACGGGTGCCGTCGACGCTGGCGGCTCCGACGCCCAGGGAGATGTAGAAGCCGTCCTTGATCTGGGCGCGGTTCTTTTTGGCGAGGGGCTCGCTTGTGGCGAGACCGAGGACGAAGAGGGCGACAGAGAGGGTGATGAGATGACGATGCATGTGGGGCCCCAGGCTTGAGTCGCGCGGAGTGTACACGTTGAACGCTCTGACGGGGATCCAAAACTCGCCAGAGTTGCCAACGAGTGCTCTTGTGGGGGGGATGAGCGCAGATCTATAATCCACGTTCTGCGTCCACAGCGCTTTCCTATGGGGTTCAGGTTGGAGTTAGACGATCCCAGCGAGTCAACGATCACACGGGTGTCGCTTTTGCAGATGCCGGAGTCGGTCGATGGCCTCGGTCCGGAGTGTCTCGTCGTCTTGTACGGCGGCTCCATGGGTCGCAAGTTCGACGTGGTCGGTGACAAGGTCATGATCGGTCGCGACGCCACCAACCATGTGGTCATGGAGGTGGACAGCGTGAGCCGTCGACACGCCATGCTCTACATGGAAGACGACCGCCGCATGCTCCGCGACCTTGGCTCCACAAACGGCACCTACGTCTCTGACGTGCTGCTGGAGAACTCGGTTCACATCCGATCCGGAGATCTGATCCGCGTTGGCGACGTGATCTTCAAGTACCTGGCGGGCGGGAACATCGAGACCGCCTACCACGAAGAGATCTACCGCATGACCATCTGTGATGGGCTCACGGGTGTCGCGAACGTGCGCCATCTCGATGAGTTCCTTGAGCGCGAGTTCGCCCGCTCCAGGAGGCACGGCCGCGATCTCTGCCTGCTCATGATGGATCTCGACCACTTCAAGGCCATCAATGATGACTATGGCCACCTCACGGGCGACTTCGTCTTGCGTGAGCTGGCGATGCTCCTGGCGCAGCGCGTCCGCCGCGAGGAGCTCCTGGCGCGGTATGGCGGCGAGGAGTTTGTCCTCGTGCTGCCTGAGACCCAGCTGGATGGGGCGCGCGCCTATGCCGAAGCTCTGCGCAAGATGGTCGAGGCCCATGACTTCTGCTTCGAGGACCAGCATATCCAGGTCACG
>CALCNF010000492.1 GCA_937897815.1 uncultured Pseudomonadota bacterium
CGTCGCGAGCCCCCTCCGCAACCGCGCGTTCTATGGCGTGGACCGCGTCCTCAAACACGAGAGAGCGAAAGTGGACGAGCCCGAGCTGGTGCCACCCCTCATGGTGAGAAGGATCCCGTTCAACCGTCGCCTCAAACGCGGCTCTAGCCGCGGCGAGGTCCCCTCGCTGCAGCGCGGCTGCTCCCTCCTCAAAGTGGCTTTGTGCGCGACCCATTACGGCTCCTCAGGACAGCACAAGCGCGCCTCCAGGGATTGGCCAATTCCGCCGTTGATTCAGGCATCCACCTCGGGGTCCGGTCAAGAATCCCCATTCACGCGGCCAGGCGATCACGAAGCCAGCGCGCGTCGGGCGATCTCCACGGTCTTGTCGATGATCTCCTCATCATGGGCCGCGCTGATGAACCAGGCCTCGTACTGGCTCGGCGGCAAATAGACACCATGCTCACGCATGGCGCGCCAGAACACACCGAACTGCTCGACCGCCGAGGATGGGATGTCGTCAAGGCACCGAACGGGCCCCTCCGTGAAGAACAGGGTGATCATCGAGCCGACCCGCTGTACACAGCCGACTCGACCGGCGTCAGCGATCGCCGACTCCAAGCCTCGCTGGAGTCGCGCGCCGAGCACCTCAAGGCGCTCGTGAATCGGCTCGCTCGCCAGCACTCGGAGGGTGGCGAGTCCTGCGGCGACGCTGAGGGGGTTTCCGGAATTGGTGCCCGCCTGATACACGCCGCCCTCAGGAGCGACCGCGGCCATCACGTCACCGCGTCCGCCATACGCCCCCACCGGGAGGCCTCCGCCGATCACTTTACCGAGGCAGGTAAGGTCGGGGGTCACACCGTAGCGGCCCTGTGCGCTGGCCCGGTCTACCCGAAAGCCAGTCATCACTTCGTCGAAGACCAACAGCGCGCCGTGCTTCGCAGTGAGCTCTCTAAGGCCCTGCAGGTATCCATCCACGGGCGGTACGACTCCCATGTTTCCGACGACAGGCTCCAGAATCACAGCGGCGATCTCGCCCGGGTGGCTTGAGAACAGGGACTCGACCGCGGCCAGGTCGTTATGAGGTGCGACGAGCGTATCCTGCGCCGTCCCAGCCGTGACGCCCGCGGAGTCTGGCGAGCCCAGCGTGAGCGCGCCGCTCCCCGCTTTCACCAGCAGGAAGTCCGCGTGCCCGTGATAGCAGCCCGCCATCTTGATGACCTTCTCTCTCCCCGTGAACCCACGAGCCACGCGCAGAGCGCTCATGGTCGCCTCGGTTCCCGAGTTCACGAGTCGAAGCCTCTCGATGCCAGGCGTGGCGTCCACGATCGCCTGGGCGAGCTCGGTCTCTCCGGTCGTCGGCGCGCCATAGGTCATGCCGAGCTGAAGCTGCTCCTCGACGGCCGCGAGCACGCCGGGGTGTCCATGGCCCAGGATCATCGGCCCAAAAGCGCCGACATAGTCGATGTACTCAGCCCCATCCAGGTCCGTGAGTATGGGGCCCTGCGCGGACGCGATGAACACGGGCTCTGCGCCTACGGAGCGGCAGGCCCGGGCCGGGCTGTTCACTCCGCCAGGCATCAGGACTTGAGCGCTCTGAAAGGCCTCTTCGGATCGTGCGTGACTCATTGGATCTCCTCCAGGTTCTGCCGAAGGGCCTCATCCGCCGCCTCCAGCTCGGTGCCGAGCGTCTCCCAACGCTCCATCCACTCCAGTTGTTGCTCTTCGAGCGCTGCGTTCTCGGTGTAGACCGCCCGCATGGCCTCAGCGTCCTCAAAGAGGGCCGGGTCTACCATCTTCTTCCCCGTCTCCACCAGCCCAGCCTCGACCTCAGCGATGCGCCTTTCGATGGTCGCGATCTCGTCCTTGAGCGGCTTGACCAGGCGGTGGTGCTCGTTGCGGAGCTCGGCCTCGCGACGCTTGCGCTCCTTGTCCCGGTTGCGCGGCGTGGATACGCCCGTCCCGTCGCCGTCCTCACCACTCGCGACGTCGCTGGCGCGCTGGTCGCGGGCGAACACGTAGTCCCCGTATCCCCCGGAGAACCGCTCAATCCTCCCAGCGTCCACCTCGATCACGGTGGTCGAGACGGCGTCGATAAAGTGCCGGTCGTGGCTGATGAGGACCACCGTACCCTCGTAGCTGGCCAGCGCGCTCTCCAAAAGGTCGCGCGTCGGAATGTCGAGGTGGTTGGTCGGCTCGTCCAGCAAGAGGAGGTTCGGCGGGGTCAGCATCATCTTCGCCAGCGCGAGGCGAGCCTTCTCACCTCCAGACAGAACAGAGACCCGCTTGCTCACGTCCTCGCCGGAGAACCGAAAGGCGCCGAGAATCGAGCGACACCGGGGGTGGTTCTCCACGTCCGCCACGGACTCGATCTCGGCGAGCACCGTGTTCTTCCCATTCAGCGCCTCCAGCTGGTGCTGCGCGAAGTACGCGCGCTCCACGTTGGCGCCCATCCTCATCTCACCGTTCGTTGGATCCAGCACGCCCGCCAGCATCTTGAGGAGCGTCGACTTGCCAGCTCCGTTGGGACCTACGAGGGCGATCCTCTCGCCCCGATACAGCGTGAGGTCGAGATCCTCATAGACGCGTAGGTCTCCATAGTACTTCGCGACATCTCGCGCGACGACCACCTCCTTGCCGCTCCGGGGCGGCTGGGGGAAGCGCAGCAGGATCGTCCCCTCTTCATCCTCCGGTGCGTGCACACGCTCGAGCTTCTCAAGGGCCTTGATCCTGGACTGTACTGCCTTCGCCTTCGTGTTCTTGTAGCGGAAGCGCTCGATGAAACGCTCCTGCTCGCTTACGTGCTTCGCCTGGTTGCGGGCGGTGGCCGCCTGCTTCTCTCTTCGGTCCTGTCGCTCGACGAGATAGTCGTCGTAGCCGCCCGTGTAGATAGCCACCCCGCTGGGCGAGACCTCCGCGATCCGATCGACGACGCGGTTGAGCAGCGCACGGTCATGGCTGATCAGCACGATGGTCCCGGGATATTCCTGAAGAAAGCCCTCAAACCAGAGAAGAGTCTCAAGATCGAGGTGGTTTGTGGGCTCGTCGAGCAGGAGCAGATCGGGCTTCGCCAAGAGGAGCCGCGCCAGGGCGATCCTCATGATCCACCCTCCGGAGAAGGTCGAGGCCGACTCATCCTGCTGGGTCGACTCAAAGCCCAGACCGGAGAGGATGCGGCGAGCCTCGCTCTCAATCTCGTATCCGCCGAGCGCCTGGAACCGCGCCTCAAGTCGCTCGTAACGCTCCAGAAGCGGCGCCTGGGGTGGCTCCTTCGCGATCGCCTCGCGCACCTCAATGATCTCGCGCTCTACCCTGCGAATCTCATCGGCCGCCTCGAGCACCACTTCGATGACGCTCCGATCATCGAGCGGATCCGTCTCCTGGGCCAGGTGGCCCACGGTGACGTGTTTCGCGCGGATCACCTCTCCGGCGTCCAGAGCGACCTCCCCCGTGATGACCCCAAAGAGCGTGGACTTACCCACACCATTTCTACCGACAAGCCCGATCCGAGCACCGGGAGGGATATGCCAGGACACGTCGCTGAAGAGCGTTCGCGGCCCATAGCTCTTCTCGATGTCCACCAGGTGAAGCATTGGAGACCCTTACCCCATTCAGCACCATTGGCCAAGGACTACGACGGCGTCTACAGCCATCCTGGCTAACCAGGCAAAGCGCAAGAATGGGGCCCAGGACTTGATCCCCAAAAATCCATGGAGTAAATGGCCGGTCCCTCGGTGATCGGAGAGCACGCGCCAGCCCCGATTTCCAGACCGAGGAGACCGTCGTCCATCCGAACCCACTCAGTCCCCCCCCCACAGCATCGCCCAGGAGAACCAGATATGCTGCTTCAGCCCAAGAGTTTCGTAGAGCCCGATAGCTTCCACTGCCGCGCTTACGGACAGCGACTCGCCATCTTCACCTGCATGAGCAACTACGTGGACGCCAACGCGCTGAAGCGCTCGGATCTGCCGTGCTGGAAGTGTGAGCAGGGCGAGGACGTGCGAGCCGAGTTCGCCAAGGGCTAGCCCACACCGCTGAAGACTCAGCGAAGAGAGCGCGGTCTGAGACCGCGCTCTTTTTTTATGCCCGGACGTCCTCGGCGAAGCGGACGATCTCTGCGGCGACTCGCGGAGCGCACACATCTCGGGTGATGACGTGATACCCCTCGTCGAGCACACGGAGTCGCACCCAGGCCGAAGAACGGGCCGCCTGCACGATGGCGTTGGCGCTCTCTAATGGGGCCGTATGATCCTCCCGGGCGTGCACCACCAGGAGGGGACACTCGAGGCGCTCAAGACGCAGGCGTACCGAGTCCATGAGGGCGAACAGCTCGTCGAGGGCTCGGAAGGGGATCGCGTCGGCGCCGGGCAGATCTTCCCGGGTCGAGATGTCGGAGCCATCTCCTTTTTTCAGCATCATGCGTTCGCCCAGTGAGTCACCAAAAGCACGAGAGAGTCGCGCGACGATCCGCGCAGAGCGTTCCAGGAAGAGAGGCGCAGCGAGGCTCGCGACGGCCGCGACCTCAACCTCACCATCGACTCCAGCGTCCAGGGCGAGGAGCCCGCCCATGGACAACCCGATCACGATGGGTGGACGGCCGGTAGCCTCTCGGAGCTCCTCGATCGCCGTTCGTACATCAGCTCGCCAATCGGACAGGCGGGCGGACGCGATTCCCGCCCCTCCGTCGTCGTGGCCTCGCAGCAAAGGAACGACACAAGGGACACCCTGCGCGCCGAGCGCCTCGGCGACGGGCTCCATATCCCAGGGGCTCCCCGTGAAGCCGTGAATAACGACGGCGCCCAGGGCACCATCCACGGGATCGGGTCCCGTTCGAAAGGGTTGAAGCGGATCGAGGCTTTCCATGATGGAGGAGGCTCGCAGGTCCTTCGGCCCACGGCAAGCCGGGTCTACTCGCGCGCTCGTGGGTGTCCGTGCAGACGAGGGTTGCGCGCGCGGCCAGGATGGTGGACAAACGTACCGCAGGAGGAGTGATGGACCAGTCGAGCATGCCCGGGAAGCCCCCCTCGGAGTCCGCCATCGAGATGAACGAGTGGGTGCTTCCTCAGCACGCCAACGCTCTTGGTGCGACCTTCGGAGGCGTCCTGATGTCTTGGGTAGATCTCGGGGCCGCCATGGCGGCCCAGCGGCACGCCCGGCGCACAGTGGTCACCGCCTCGATGGACGCGGTAGATTTCATCGCGCCCATCCGGGTCGGCCAGATGGTGAACCTGAAGTGCTGCGTCCATTACGTAGGCCGCACCTCCCTGGACGTCGGCGTCCGGGTAGAGGCCGAGGACCCACTGACGGGTGCTCGAGCTCACGCGCTCAGCGCCTCGCTGACCTTCGTCGCCCTCGGACCCGACAACCGCCCGACGGTGATCGCGCCGCTGCTCCCCGAGACCCCGGAGGAGCAGCGCCTCTTTGACGCCGCCAAGAAGCGTCGCGCCGCCAAAGAGGTGACGAGAAGCGAGGCGGATGCCTCATGATCACCCTGGCTGCGTTCGTGGGCTCGCTTCCCCCGGCGAGCCTCGCCAAGGCCGACCTGCCGCGCTTCCTGGTGCGCGCTCTGGGTCGACGCCCGGCCGAGGAGCTCCCGCCGCTGGTTGAGCTCCTGCGTGGCGCCACACTTGTGGGCTACCCGGCGGTGATCGCGCCGATCCTGCGAACCTTTATGGAGCGGCTGATCGCCGAGCAGCGGGAGCCCGAGCACCTGGATCCAGACATCGCGAACCACATCCTCGGCACGCCGGCCTACCTGCGCAGCGTGGGGTCGGAGGTGGAGCTGGAGCAGATCATCCTCCGACCAGGAACACCGGTCTCTGCCGAGGTCCGCGTGCTCCTGGACGGTCGGCTTGTCCACCTCTCTGGGGTGGGGCCGCAGTTGGTCCTTGTGGGCCCCATCGAGGTGATCCGTCTTCCTGGAATGACCTGGTCGGTCCTGCGGAGTACGCCTCTGGCTCGACCGATGCCCCTCGACGAGATGGAGACCCTTCGAGACGCCTGGGCGCGGATCGAGGAGCGCGTGGGGTGGCCGTCCGAGGAGTCCCGCGCCTGGGAGGCGGCCTTCGTGGAGATCGCCGTGCGCCCGAACGACGACGCGCAGTCCTGCGCGGACGTCCTTCGAGCGCTCACGCCCTTTCAACGCCGCAAGGTCTGGCGCGGGCTCATCGAGCACCTACGCGACCAGGAGCTTCCCGAAGATCACCGACCCGGCCCGAGAGGTATTCAGCAACGCCTCGCCTCCGTCGGCACCGATCTGGACATGGACGCCATCAACGTCCTCCGCGCCATCGCGGACTCCGCCTACCAGGCGTGCGCCCTGGACCCTCGCGTGCGGGAGGGCTACTGCCCTGTGACCCAGGAGGACCTGGAGCGATACACCCGCTGGATGGAGGTCCCCGACGCCGCGCGTGAGCGCCTCAAGGAGCTCTCACCAGGCGTGATCATCCATGGCTTGCGGCAGCTGGCCGGTATGGAGCAAGGGCTGCTCCAGGTGGACCAGGGAGAGGCGTTCAGCCGGGACATTCGCTCCTTTCGTGACGCCTACCTCACCGCCCGCTATCGACGCGACGTCTCTGTGCTTCTGGGCGTGGATCCCATCGGGCTCGTAGAGGAGCGGCTATCGAATGGCTTCGATCGTCAGGCCATCGTGGGTGCGCTGAAAGACCTCGTAAAGCGCGTCACGACGGACGTGCCAGTGCGCCAGGAGCGCGCGGCGAGCGGCCCGTCCCTTCGGGAGATCCTGAAACTGGATCCCCGTATTGGCGGCAAGGCCGCTCCCCTGCAGCCCAAGAAGCTCCCGCGACGCGAGCTCCCTCCCATGCCCGAGCCACCGCCCGCGCGACCGAGGCCGATCACGCGACGCAGAAAAGAGCTCCCTCCCCTGCCCGATGTGCCTCCGCCTCGGCGCGCAGCGCCCAGCCCCACAGCGGCCCCGGAGCGGCCCAAGAGCGCGGCCCCGCCGCCTCTCCCGTCCCAGGCCCTGGAGCCGGCGATCGAGACGCCGATCCCAAGCCCCGCCGTCGAGGTGGCGCCGGCTCCCGTGGAGACACGGACGCGCACCCACGAGGACCACTCACGAACTCGCCCGGCGACGATGCCGCACCTGGTGACTCCGGCTCAGGGGATCGAGTTCTACGGAGAGGCCTTCCGAGAGCTGCAGGTCCTCGAGCGCGATCTTCTGGAGCGCGGCGGCTGGGACGCCGCCCGAGCGCGCGTCGCGTATCTCGCGGACCGCGCGGCGAGCCTCGCGGCCGCGCTCGGCCCGCCGGCCCGCAGCGGAGACGCCGACTTCAGCGCGGCGCTGAACAAGGTGGAGTTCGTCATCTCCTACATTGAGCGCGTTCGTCCTCTGCTCGACCGACAGGACCCAGGGGAGCCGGTCGAAGCTGAGGTCCTTGAGGTCGAGGAAGAGGAGAGCGTGATCGGGCGACTGGGGAAGCTCTTTAAGAGCGACTGAGCCCTACTTCGAGTCCACGCTCAGCGGGAACTCCCGCTCGATGGGTCCAGCCTTGTCGAGAGCGTCATCTACGCTGATCTTGGCGAGGTAGCCGAAGCCCTTGGGGGCCTTAGGCGGCTTGGACTTCGAGGAGAGTGAGAGGCTCAAAGGCACGCCTGGGTAGAGGTCCACGGGGTTCCCGACGGGAGCCTCGACGGCCATCCCCAACCCCGAACCGTAGCGGTGCAGCTCATCGACCGCCACCGTCCACTGCACGCCCTTGGGTGCCATCGCGCCGGGGTCGGTCGTCGCCCCCACCAGCTTCACGGTGTAGGTCCCGCTCCCGGAGAAGGACACGGACGTCATTCGCTGACCGAATCCGCCGCGCGACACGACCGCGCCGCTGCCGTCGACCACCGTGACGGCGACATCGGTGAACTGGTTGTAGTGCTCGCGGCTCATGGAGAGCCGCAGGCGCGCACCGTTGGCCCCCTCGGCCACCTTGACCGTCAGGCTCTTCGTTGGGCCGGTGATCTCATGCTCAGAGCTCCTGTGGGCGCCAAGCAAGGTCGCTCGCACCGGTCCGTGAAGCGGCCGATCGAACCGGTTCGTGAGCGTGAGGTTCGCGTTCAAGGTGCCGCCACCGCCGACGGTGGCGCTGAGCGCGTCGGGCAGATCGATGCCCACAAAGCGGACCTCAGCCGTCCACGCGGAGCGCTCCTTATTTCGGAAGCTCGCGTAGGGGTTCAGCTCCCAGATGCCCGGACGCAGGTCCTCGCCAGAGACCGTGATCTCCGCCACGGAGCCTGTCTTTGAGCTCATATGTGGCCTGGGAGAGAAGACGCGCAGCCCCTCCGGATCGTGCAGCTTCAGCCAGGCGTCACCGTACTTCTTCCCGGGAGCCTCCAGCCGAATCTGCATGGAAGAGGCCCCGGCCGGGACCGCAAGGTAGCGACGGTCGATGTCCCCCGGCTGCAGGGTACCGGAGAAGGTGCGTCGGCGGGTGTCCGGCGTCGTAAAGGTGTAGGGCGTGACCACGTAGACCGGCACGGTGACCACGGGGCCGTCGACGCCGCGAATCGTACCCACGATACGCGCCTCATGAAGCCCCGGCTTGGAGACCTTCGCGGGGTCCAGCCGAACCTCGATCGAGGCGGGTGAATCATGGCGAACAGCGACCTTGCGTCGATCGAGCTTCACCCAACGCTCTGTAGCCTTGAGGTCGAGGTTCGCGAAGAACTCTCGCCGCTGCTTTTCACTCGAGCTCGCGGTCATCACGGGCTTGATCTTCACCCGCTGCACGACCGGATACTCCGGCACATAGGTCCCCGTCCGCCAGTAGATGCCGGTCCCCTCCGAACCGGGGCGGTGGGGGACGGCGACCGACACATCAAAGTCGAGCAGAAGATCGCCGAGATCCGTGCGCGCGTTCTTCTTCAGGACCTTCCAGGCGGCGCCCACGTTCACCAGGCCCGCTCCCTGGTCGGCGAGACCGTAGCCCTTCAAGGGCTTCGCTGAGGCGATCAGCGCCTGCTTCAGGGAGCCTGATGTCCAGGGGATAGACTCCTTGAGCGCAGCGCTAACGAGGAGCGCGTGGACACCGCAAGCCTGAGGTGAGGCCATGGATGTGCCCGCCATAACGGCGCGCCTGAGGTGAGGTGGAACCGTAGACCAGGCGACGCCCGGCGTGAGGCCGTCGGGCTTCATCAGCTCGCCTCCGCGACTCGAGAAGCTAAAGACCTTGTTGCCCTTCACGCGCCCTCCCCAGAGGGTCTCTGCGTTCTCCGGCGTGAGCATGGCGCCTGCGCACCACGACCTGGCACTCGCCGCGGGCATGCCGATCGTCGAGAGGCCCGGACCGGAGTTGCCAGCGGAGACGGACGAGACCAGCAGCGGGTTCGCCTCGAGGGCGTCCGTCAGGACCTGGTCGATGTCGCCCGCCCCCTCAATCTCCGAGCCGATTCCGTAGCTGATGTTCAGGACGACCGGAACTTGATGCTCACGAGACCATTGGGCGGCGTACAGGATGGCGCGACGCTTGGAGTCCGGCGTCGTCGCGCCGCCCGCGAGGTTGTTGTTGCCGATCTTCAGAGAGAGCACCTGGGCTCCAGGGGCGATTCCGTCGAAGCCCTCTCGACCGTGGATCTCGTGCCCCGCGGCGATCCCCGCCACGTGGGTCCCGTGACCGCCGTCGTCGAAGTGGACTTCGACTCGACGCTTGTCCTCGGGGAAGACCGTCACGGTGAAGGCGATGGGCGTCTGGTCCTTCTTGGGGTCCGGATGACTGAAGGAGAACCACTCCGGTTGCTCCTGGTAGCTCTTGCGAATCGCCTCACCCTCCAGGCTCCCATCCCCATCCGTGTCCACGATGACGACCGGAGATCCGCCTTCCTCAGGCCGAAAGGCCGCCATGGCGAACGCGTCTCGGGAGTCTCCGTCCAGGTTCACATCGCTCACGTAGGTGTGCTCGAGCTGCTTCTCCTTAAACGCTCCCATCCAGTAGAAGCCGTCGACAGGCTCCACATCGAAGCTGTCGATGCCGCGCACGACGACGTCCTCGGTCCTGAGGACCGACACGCCACCCTCGGTGGTCACCTGGACTCGAGTGAGCTTCACGTCACCCTCTCCCGAGAAATCGCGGGCCTCGATCACCTTCAGCTTTCCGTCTGAGGTCTTAAGGAGACCCGGCACGCTCATATCCACCCCGGTGTCGAGGACAGCGACGACGACGCCACGGCCATCCCACTCCGGGTTCCCCTTGGTGAAGTCCACGGCGCCGACCGTGTCTCGGGAGAGCAGCGCTTCATACACATCCGACGCCGCGTGAGCGTGGGAGGCGAGAGCTGCGAAGAGCAAGGCGAAGAGAAGAGAGGACGTGCGCATCGGTGTTGGCTCCTGTCGAGGGGCCACGAACTAACACAGTAAGGGGGCAGTCGGGAAACCCCAATCAGCCTACGACCGGATGCGCTCCACGGGCACTCCTGCTAACCTCCTGGGACCCGAACGCGGAGGGTGTTCATGACCTACCCATTGAGTCCAGAGACCGTCACCGACGTGATGAACAAAGTCACCGCCTCTGGCGCGTCACGCGTCCGCCTGGGCGGCTTTGACATCGACGGGGTCCTGCGGGGCAAATACATCTCCCTGGCGAAATTCGAGTCCGCGCTCAAGGGCGGACTGGGCTTCTGCGACGTCATCTTTGGCTGGGACAGCCAGGACGAGCTCTACGAGGGCGTCGATGTTCAGGTGACGGGCTGGCACACGGGATCCCCGGATCTTCACTGCTGGATTGATCCGGCCAGCCAGCGCGCTGTCCCATGGGAGAACGACGTTCCCTTCTTTCTCCTCGACTTCGCCAACCAGGATGGCTCGCCCTACCCGGCCAGCCCTCGGCAGCTCCTCAAGACGGTCGTCAATCACGGCGCTGAACTCGGCTACACGGCGCGCTTCTCTGCTGAGTACGAGTTCTTCCTCTTCTCCGAGAACAGTCACACGGTTCGCGAGAAGGGCTACAAGAACCTCACCCCACTCTCGCCCGGCATGTTCGGCTACAGCGCCCTGCGCGCGTCCACATACAGCGACCTGGTGCACGGGCTCACGGATGGCCTCGCGGCGTTCGGTGTCCACGTCGAGGGGATCCACACGGAGACGGGCCCAGGCGTGTACGAGGTGGCCATCGCTCACGACGAGACCGTGGCGGCGGCCGATCAAGGCGCGCTGTTTAAAGCGGCGGCGAAGGAGCTTCTGGTCCGGCAGGGCGTGATGCCCACCTTCATGGCCAAGATCTCCAATGATCTTCCAGGCTGCTCGGGACACACCCATCAGAGCCTCTGGAAGGACGGCGCGCCCGCGTTCCACGACGATGACGATCCGGACGGAATGTCCAAGGTCTTCCGACACTACCTTGCGGGCCTCACCCAGCTCCTGCCCGAGCTCATGGCGCTCTTCTGCCCCACCGTGAACAGCTACAAACGGACGGTGCCCGGAATGTGGGCTCCGACGACGGCGAGCTGGGGCTTCGAGAACCGAACGGCCGCGCTCCGAGT
Source organism: uncultured Pseudomonadota bacterium (assembly GCA_937897815.1). Lineage (GTDB taxonomy): Bacteria > Myxococcota_A > UBA9042 > PHBI01 > CALCNF01 > CALCNF01. The sequence continues at coordinate 11,464 of CALCNF010000492.1, forward strand.
GATCCGCTCGAAGACCGGAAAGGCCACACGCGTCGAGAACCGCCTCGTCGGCGCGGACATGAACCCATACCTGGCCTTCTCGGCCAGCCTCGCCGCAGGGCTGTATGGGATCGAAAACGAGCTGGAGCTGGCGCCCCCGGTCTCGGGTAACGCTTATGACTCCAAGAGCTCCAGCGCTCCGGCGCTCCCCAGAACCCTGGAGGAGGCGACGGACCGCCTTGAGGCGAGCGAGGCCGCCCGGGCCATCCTGGGAGACACCTTTGTGCATCACTTCGTGCAGACGCGCCGCTGGGAAGCGGCCCAGGCCCGGGCCGCGATCACCGACTGGGAGCTCGCCCGGTACTTCGAGATCATTTGAACAACGTCACCCGACACACCCGAGACGAGCGCGGCGTCACCCTCTCCCATCTGGAGAGCGGCCCTGCCGACGCGCCTGTGATCATCGGCCTCCACGGCTTCCTCGACACGGCCAGCTCGTTCATCCCGCTCATGGAGGCGCTCTCCGAGCGTTGGCGCTGGGTGGTCCCTGATCAGCGAGGCCACGGGCACAGCGGACGCATCGGCGCGGGAGGCTACTACCACTTCCCCGACTACGCCCTGGACCTGGATGGTCTCTACACGCACCTGGGCGTCGAGTCCGCGATCCTCGTAGGCCACTCCATGGGCGGCGGTATCGCCTGCTACTTTGGCGGAGGCTGGCCCGAGCGCGTCCGCGCGATGGCCCTCCTCGATGGCATCGGCCCGCCTTACGACACGCCGCTCAACGCGGGGCCTGGACAGCTGAAGACCTGGGTCAAGGATGTGCGCAAACGAGACGCCCTCGCGCGGCGCCCGCTTGAGAGCCTGGAGCGCGCTGCGGCCAGCATCGGAAAGCTCTCCTCACGAGCCTCCCAGGAGCGTCTCATGGCCTTGGCCGAGGCCGCGACGTACGAGGAGGGAGGCGACCGCTTCTGGCGCTTTGACCCCCTTCACCGCTCAGCCGGTCCCATCGGGTTTCGTGTGGACCGCTACATGCCTTTTCTTGAGGCTGTCGACTGTCCCGTACACATCCTCTGGGCGGAGGAGACGGGCATGCACGCGCCCGACGAGGACGAGCGTATTCGTGCGCTCGGCTCTGTCACGCAAGAGACCCTCCCGAACACCGGTCACAACATTCACCACGACGACCCGGATGCCGTGATCACAGCGCTCCGACGGTTCCTGGAAGGCCTCGAGGCGTGAGGACCGACGTCCTGGTCATCAACGTGAACCTCAATCCCGCGACGACCGAGGGGTGCGAGGCCATTCAAGCGCGCCTTCAAATGTTACGCCCCGAGCTGAGCGTCGCGGTCATGCACTGGACCGACGCCTCTCTTGAGAAGGAGGCGGAGAACGCCCGAGGGCTCGTGCTCGGGCCCAACGAGAACCCGTTCCCGTCCTATCCGGATTCGTTTCGGGGACTCCTCGATTGGGTCCGCGTCCAGGGTGGCCCGATTCTCGGGGTCTGTGGAGGACACCAGGTGCTCGCCCTGGCTCACGGCGCCCACGTGGCGCCGGTTCATGATGTCCCTCCGGCGACCACCTCGTACGCAGGTATGCCGAAGATGGACGGCCTCACGCCGACGCGGCGCGTGCGTGAAGACCCCCTGTGTGCAGACCTCCCCGAGAGGTTTGAGGTGTCCTCCAGCCATGTCGATGAGGTGAAGTCCCTCCCAGAAGGGTTTCGACTTATCCTGGAGGGCGCCCCCTCTGTGATTCAAATGATGCGCATGGAAGGACGACCGGTTTGGGGCGTACAGTTCCATCCCGAGCATGACAGAGCAGGCGACGCAGGACGTGGCCTGCTGGAGCGATGGCTCGACCTGCTCTGAGACACACCTCGCGTGGCTTGAGATCCAGGCGAGGCTCCCCCCTGAAACAACTTCATCGTGACCGCGCTGATAGGCGCGCGTATATCCTGCCCCTATGAAGATCCCCAAGGCCCTCCAAAATCTCGTAGAAGATGGGCTCATCGACGAGGTGATTCGCCCCCTGATGAGCGGTAAGGAGGCGTCCGTGCTCGTCGTGGAGAGCGGAGGTGAGGTGCGCTGCGCGAAGGTCTACAAGGAGGCCAAGCACCGGAGTTTCAAGCAGCGAGCCAACTACGAAGAGGGACGCAGCGTCCGAAACTCACGACGAGCGCGGGCCATGGCCAAGCGCAGCAAGTTCGGGAAGCAGGAGCTGGAGGAGGAGTGGCAGAACACCGAGGTGGACACGATCTTCGCCCTGGCGCGCGCCGGCGTGAGAGTCCCCAAGCCCCACGCGTTCTCCGAGGGCGTGTTGATCATGGAGCTCGTCGTCGACGCCGACGGACACGCCGCACCTCGCCTCAACGACATCTCCCTGACCGCGGAGCGGGCGCGGGCCTACCACGCCTTCATGCTCAACCAGATCGTGCGGATGCTCTGCGCGGGCCTCATCCACGGCGACCTCTCTGAGTACAACGTGCTCGTGAGCGCCGAGGGCCCGGTCCTCATCGACTTTCCCCAGGCGGTGAACGCGGCCGGGAACAACAACGCGCGAGAGATGCTCGTCCGGGACGTTCGGAACATGGCCAACTATTTTGGCCGGTTCGCTCCTGAGCTCCAACGCACGAAGTATGGAAAGGAGATTTGGAAGCTCTATGAGCGAGGCGAGCTTCATCCCGAGGTCGAGCTGACCGGCTACGTGGAAGAGGCGACGGGACCGGCCGACATCTCTGGGGTGCTCAGCGACATCGAGGACGCGCGGGCGGAGCAAGCCCGGCGCTTCGGCCGCCAGGTCGTCGACATCGTCCCGGAGCGTCCTCCCGGACCGACAAAAGAGCAGCGCCAACCCAGTAAGCCCCCGCGCTCGAAGTCGCGCCGAGGCCGCGGCTCACGCGGCGGTGGACCAGCCGCTGACGGCCAGCGCAAGACCGCTAACGGTGGGCCTGCTGAAGGCTCGCCCAAGAAGAAGCGCAGGCGACGAAAGCGTAAGGCTCCCCAGCAAGGCGGGAGCCCGATGGCCCCTCAGGGGGCTTCAGCGCGCCCCCCTGAGACGGGAGAAGCTGGACCGCCAAAGAAGAAGCGCCGAAGGAGACGACGGCGCTCCTCGAAGCCCCCGGGTTCGGGCGGCGGCTCTTCCAGTTCGCCCTGAGCAGCTCGCGCGGCAGCCCTAGGGCCGCGCGACCGCGTCGAGAAGATCTCCTTGAAAGGCGAACGCCACGAGCACATAAGGCATCGCGCTCCCGGCTCGGTAGCGGTGCTTCGCGTGCCACTGGATCATCGTGACCAGAGTGGGCGCGTCGAACCGAGCGCCAGGGTCGCTGCTGAGTCGATAGGCGACCAGGGGACCGACCCGGTGGGTCGGCACGTCCGCCGCCGCGTCGTCTCGATGGGCGTCTCTCATGGTGTGTCGGACGCCGACGATCAGCCGATCATCGCGCAGCATCAGAAGCAGGTCGGCGTCGTTCGTCGAGGACCACCCCGAGGTGGGCATCAGCAGATCATAGATGGGGTCGTAGTAGAGCGTGTCGCCTGGCCGCTGGGGCGGGGTGAGCTCGGAGCGAATGAACATGGTGCGGTTGCGGACCACGACCGGGCCGACCCTCGCGCGCAGCTCGGCCGTCAACTCGGCCTCCCAGGAGGTCGTCGAGAAGGTCTCGTCGCTCTCTCCCAGGTCAGAGATGCGGTCATCGGAGAAGTCCTCCGTTCCATCGGAGAAGGTCTGAACATGTCCGCGATTGCCAAACCACCCGGTGGTTTTCCATCGCGCCTCCAGGTAGAGCACCGCGAGCGGCTGAGCCTGCGCCGCCACTCCTATCTGCGCGAAGATCGGGGTCACCATGGGCGCGAGCGCGAGCCCAACAAAGCTGTCTCGGGTGAGGATGGAGTCGCTGTCGAACAGACGATATCGGTAGCCCAGGTCGAGCTTGCTGGCGAGCCCCTCCGAGTTCACGCTCGCGGCCGTCACGCTTCGATAAAAGATGCGGTGCCTGGGCGCGCGCCAGGGTCCTTGAGATGCGGCACCGCCCTCGGCCGCCTCCACTTCGGGGCCCGACGGTTCAGCACCGTGAGCCCCTAGCGAAACAGCTCCAACCATGGAGAGCGCCAGGACCCAGACTCGAGATGAAGAGAGCGACATGGGGTGAGTCTATCACGCGGCTGGACACCTGAGACGGGAGCGACTCCCTCCTGAGGAAACAGCAGCTCAGCCGCTGGACTCGACCGCTCCATTGCCGACCTCCAAGCCCTTCTGCGACCATAGGGCGGTCGAACCCCCCGGTCGAGGACGTCCCATGACAGCGCTTGAGAGTCAGCCGACCTCGCACAAGCGCGAGCACGGACTCGACGCCCTGAGGGCCGTGCTGATGCTCCTGGGCGTGGCGATCCACTCCGTGCTCAACTACCATCCCGACGGGGTAGAGGGCTGGTTTCGAGATCCCTTCGCGTCCTCCGAGTGGGCCCGCTTCGTCGGCGGATGCATTCACACGTTTCGTATGCCAGCGTTCTTCGTCCTCTCGGGCTACTTTGGAGCGCTTCTCTGGAAGCGACGAGGCGCCCGAGCGATGCTCAAGAATCGATTTGAGCGCATTGTCTTGCCGCTCCTGGTGTTCGTCGTCGCCCTCCAGCCCTGCATCGTGTTCGCCGGAGCCTACAGCCGGCGCGTTCGGCTCGGTGAGCCGACGGCCTTCATGTCGGCGCTCGAGGGGGCCCTCGAGGCGGACCTCCTACCAGACCAGCTGTTTCACCTCTGGTTCCTCTATTACCTCGCCTGGGTGTGCGTCATCGTGGCCGGTGTCGTGTGGTTCATGAACACCAACGGACTGTCCTGGCCCAACGCCATGCGCCGCCTACGCCAGATCTGCGAGAGCCCATGGAAGTCGACCCTCGCTTTTCTGGTCCCCAATCTCATCCTCTCGGCGACGCTGGGGTGGGAAGGTCTACCCACCTACACGGGCTGGATTCCCCACCCCATCATGCTCGCGTTCTACGCGACCTGCTATGGCCTGGGCTGGGCCTTGTTCACCGCTGATTTCGACCTCTCGTCTCTGACCAGGGGGAGCACGGCGCTCGTGTCGATTGGGATGCTCTCCGCCCTCCTGGGCTTCTTGGGAAGAGGCTCGGAGGGCGGCCTGGGGAGACTCGAGATCGGCGCCCTCGCGTGTCTCTCGATGGTCACCCTGACACGCGGACTGAGCGGGCTCTTTATTCGCTTCGCTTCGAGGGCCTCGGCGCCATGGCGTTACGTGTCGGACTCGTCCTATTGGGTGTATCTCGCCCACCTCCCCTTAAGCATCCTGATTCCCTCCATGATGATGGGCTGGGACCTCCCTTTCCTACCCAAATGGAGCTGCGCGATGGTCCTCATCACGCTCCTCTGCGTGGCGACCTATGATCTCGCCGTACGGGCCACGCCCATCGGGCGGCTGCTGAACGGGCGAACCTATTCACGCTACTCGCTCAAGCTCAGCCTCGGTGTGACGCTCATCCTGAGCGGGGGAGTGACCTGGGCGATGGTCAGCTATACGCCGATCGAAAACCTGCCCTCCCCCTGGAAGGACCGGTCGCCGATTCACGAGCTTCTTCCCGACGAGACCCTCGACGTTCCTGAGATGAGCGTGGCGACGGGCGCGTACGACTGCGTCGGGGTCGAGGGCTATGTCGTGTGCCCCATCCCGAGTGCCTTTTCCGAAGCGCAGAAGGCGTGCGAGGAGCTCGACGGCCATCTCGCGCTGCCCACCAGCGCCGAGGAGCACGAGCGCCTCTCGTCGCTCCTGAACCAGGTGACACGCCGTACGGTCTGGATTGGCGCCACGGACAGGGCACGTGAAGAGGACTGGCGAGCGGTGACGGGCGGCCCGCTAACCTACGAGAGTTGGGCCGACGGGGAGCCGAACAACCTGGGCAACGAGGACTGCGCGGCTCATCTCCCGAGACACCGGAATTGGATCGATCGGGGCTGTGAATCTCGGCTCTACTTCGTTTGCGAGCGGCCTCTTCCTGGAGAATAAGAGGATCTATTCGCCGATGAGCTTGAGATCCTTCAGCTTGGATTTCCCCTTCGCGCCGTCATCGAAGGCGACCTTGTAGGTGTCTCCCTCGATGCTCGAGACCTCGGCCGGGTAGAGGCTCCCCCACCAGGACGCCAGGACCCTCGAGCCTACCTTCACGTGCTCGGCTTCGGGAGCGCTATCGAGAGCGATCTTGCTCCGCGGAACGGTCGCTTCATCCCCATCATCGAAGGCCACATTGAGGTCCTCGTCTGCGTCCACGCGATCGACCCGACC
>CALCNF010000493.1 GCA_937897815.1 uncultured Pseudomonadota bacterium
CCCCGTAACACCTACTCTGGCTCGGAGGACTACTACTACTTCCGATACGGCGACGCGCTCTTCGTGGCCCTCTCCACGGCGACCTTTATGGGTGGCGTGACCCAGTTCGCCGAGCAGGCCAAGTGGCTCGACGAGCTCTTCACCAACGAGCCCGCGACCTGGCGCTTCGTGTACTTCCATCACCCGCCCTACACGGGGACGGTCGATCTGTTTGGCATCGAGGTGGACAACATCGCCCACCCGCCCAACGAGCTCGGCCAGAACAGCGCCCTGGTGCCGATCTTCGATAAGCATCACGTGGACATCGTGTTCAATGGGCACAACCATTTCTATCAGCGCTTCGAGCCGATGTGCTGCGGCGGTGGGGGCGATGAGGGTGTGCCCACCGGTGACCCCAGCACCGGCACCATGTACATCATCACCGGTGGCGCCGGTGCTCTGACCTACGATCTGTCTTTCATCGGCCTCGACATCATGGACCTTCTGTGTGGTGTGACCGGCAGCGTCCACTGCGATGGACGCCATCACTTCGTGCTCATCGAGATCAACGGTCTCGATCTCACCGCGAAGGTCTACACGACCGCTTCGCAGCTCCTGGGCAACGAGGAGGAGAACATCGAGCTCATCGACGAGTTCACCATTCATAAGGAGGGCCCTGAGGATCCCTGCGCGCCCACGGCGGCCGATCCCGAGCCCGATGCCAGCGACGCCTCCAGCGACGCTGCGGCGACCGAGGACGTGACGCCCGCCGAGGACGTCGGCCCCGCGCCCGAGATCGACAGCGGCCCCACGGCGCCCGAGACGACCGCCGAGCTGCCCGAGCCGCCGCCGACGGAGCCCCCGGTCGAGGAGGAGACCCCTCCAGGCGCGGTTCCTGGCGTAGCGATCGGCTCGGATCCGGGCGGGACATCCAAGAAGTCCAGCGGTTGCACGGGATCCGGGGATCCGATCGGCTCCCTCTTCCTCGTCGCCCTCGGGCTGATCATCGCCCGCCGGCTCCGCGCCACAGCGGTTTAATCCACAGGTTTTCCACAGCCCAGCCTCAATGGGGACTGTTCGGTAGACGGCGGGCAGATCTTCGCCGTTGATGACCCGGCCAGATTGGCCTTATCCACGGGTTATCCACAGGGTGGGTGCACCGGGGGTCATGCGTACCATTCGAGCCGACTCGATGAGCCGGAGCGGGGGATCTAGACAAGCCCCTGATGGACGTCAAGGCGTAAAGAAAATTGGCGTTCCCTGGACCGTTTGTTGATCCTGGGATTTCCCCCGGGAGCCGCGCGCCGCGATCTTGAGAGACCGCAAGCTCAGCGATCGCGGATGGCCGTCGCGCCCTCTCTACCTGGGGGCGCGAGCAGAGCCACGAGCAGACGCTCCAGAGACAAGACTCCGGGGATGTTCCGCGAGGTCATGGCGCGCTGGGTGTCGGTGATCAGCGCCAGGCGGTAGAGCAGGGCCTCGGTCCCCAGGCGCTCCACCACGGTCTTCAGGAGCGTATCGACGAGGTGGGGGTGGGTCAGCCGCACACGCTCGCTGGCGTCGACGCTCAAGAGCAGGGCGTCGCGATAGAAGCGCAAGAGGACCTCTAAGACCTGAGGCACCTGGTCTTTTGGATCGGCGAGATCGGCGGCCAGCTGGAGCGCGGCGGTGGCGTCGCCTGGGCGAACGGCTACGCAGCGCCCGAGGATCTCATCGCCTCGCGCGAGCACGGGATCGTCGATGCGCTCCAGCGCGACACCGAGGCTCCCGTCGGCCAGGGCAGCACCTCGGCGGGCCTGCTCAGGGCCGACGCCGGCGGCTCTGAGTCCGCGCTCGACCTCCTCGTCGGCCAAGCGCCCAAAATGAATGGCCTGGCAGCGGGAGCGAATCGTGCTCAGGAGCGCGTCAGGTCGGCTGGTGATCAAGATGAACCGCGTGGAGCTCGGCGGCTCCTCCAGGGTCTTCAACAGGGCGTTGGCAGCCTCGACGTTCATGGTGTCGGCCGGCTCGATGACCACCGTTCGCACCCGGGCCTCCAGAGGAGGGTAGGGGATGATGCCGAGCAGATCGCGCACCTGAGCGATCTTGATCACCGCGCTGCTCTGGGGCGAGAGCCACAGGACATCGGGGTGACGCGTCTCTTCGCCCGGTCGGTGGGAGAGGATCCTCTCGCAGCTTCGACAGGTCCCGCAGGCGTCGCCCGAGGCGCTAGGATTTGGGCAGGCGGCCAGCGCCGCGAAGGCTCGGGCCACGGCTCCCTTGCCGACCCCTTCGGGGCCGGAGAAGAGCATGGCGTGATGAACGGTGTCGGACGCTGCGGCGCTCTTGAGGCCTTCGCGAACCCGTTCATGTCCGAGGATGTCGTCGAGGAGCATGGGCGGAGCATAGCCCCGCGAGGGCCCGCAAGTCACCCACCTCCGTCATGGACGCGAAGACGTCGACGGAACGACCGGGATTCGTTGCGCATGCGCGCGAGGCTGCTACCCTGTTCCGACTATGGGAACACAACCGGTACGAACCCTCGTCTCGTCGCTCATCGCGCTGCTCCTGGTGACCTCCGCGGTCGGGGCTCAGGCCCCGGCTGATCAGCGGGATGATCCGCGCAGCTATCTCATCCCCGATGCCTGGCGCTCTAAGGCCGTCGCGCTCGTCGATCCAGGGAGCCGGGGGCTCAAGGGTGGGCTCACCATGGAGCGCCTCGAGCTCGGCCAGGATCTCGACGTCCTCTACTCCGGCAAGGGAGCCCGGTTGCATGTGAAGGTCGTCCCCGCTCGCGTCGCCCCGAAGGACGCTTACTGGGTGGGCCAGCGCGTCGCTCTGGTGGAGCTGGAGCGCGAGGGACCCAAGGCGCTGATCGACGGGGCGCTCGAGAGCCTCCGCGGTCAGATCGAGACCCGGGGAAAGACCTGGGGCTGGCTTCGGCAAAACCCCGAGATTCGAGAAGAGAAGAAGGCGCTCCTGGAGCGCCGCGCTCGACTTCAGGACGCCCGACGGCTCGCCTGGCTGGGTAAGGACGACGAGGCTGTCCGCCTGGCCCAGGCCCAGGTTCGAGACCGCAACCTCGACGTGAGCGAGCTGATTCAGGCCGCCCAGGTGGTCCATCGTGTGGGACGACACGAGCAGGCCACCACGATCGGAGACCGTGCCTTCAAGCGAGCGACTCAGAGCGTTCACAGCGCCGGTGAGACGCCGAAGGTCAAGAGCCGCGCGCGGCTCGCCCTGGGTGTGGCCGCGGCGCTCGCTGGAGAGTCTTCGGCGGCGCGAAAGGTGGGCACGACCCTGTTCGATGATCCTCGGCTGGGGTGCCAGGCGGTTCGTATCGCGTCCAACCTGGAGCTCGCCGGGGATCGGAAGACCGCTCTCGCGTTTATCACCGAGCTCCAGCGAGGCGTCCCGTCCTGCGGAGATGGGTGGGCGCTGGGCGTGGACCTGGCCCGACGCTCTGGCGACATCAAGCTCGCTCGCGCCATGGCCAAGGCCGGAATGGACGCTCGTCGGGGCGCCCTCGCCATTCACTCTGCTCTCGCCCGAGTCGAGCTCGCAGAGGGGAGGGGCGCTGAGGCGATCACCCGCGCGCAGACCGCGGCCGGAAAGGGCAACTCTGGGGGGGACGGCATGATCACCCTGGCGGCGGTGGTCGCCGCGGGGCACGTGCAGGACGCTCGATTGGAGATCTGGGATGGGGAGGCCGCTCGGGCCCCGAACCAGGGAGGGAGCATCGCTCTCTCGGCCGTCGCCTGCCACGGTCGGAGGGATATGGAGTGCATGGAGAGCCGCCTGAGCGCGCTCCGAGGGGTCATCCGGGTCGACGATCAGATCTCGGCCTTCCACGCCTATGCCCTGGCGAGGCTCGGTAAGGTTGCCGACGCGGAGGCGACCCTGAAGATCGCCTGGACCGAGCGCAACATCGGCCCCGCCCACCTGGCGGCCGAGGCCGCGCTCGCGGTGGCGAAGAACCAAGACCCGGCCGGAGCTTGGAAGGCCTACCTGGAGGCGACCCGGACCGAGCCTGGACCCGTCTCGCGGGACGGATTCGAGGGGATGATGGCTCCCGAGGCGGCGGCCGCGAGCGGTGGACAGCCTACGGACGCCAACCAGGCCACTGATGGCCACCCGGCGACCGCTTCGGATGACGATGGGAGCGGCAGATGGATGTGGATCCTCGGCGCGCTGGTCGCAGGTCTCGCCATCGCGTTGACCTTCCGGGGACGCTCCTCATGAATCTTTTGGGGTCCTGAGGCGTCCATCCGAAGCGCCTCGACCCAGCTGACCCTCCTCGCAAGGAGCCCTGTGCCGCAGAAGAACACCACCGTCGGGCTCTTCGTCCTCCTGGCCTCCCTCTTGTGGGCGTCTGGAGCGGAGGTGGTGCACGCGAAGCGCTCAGAGCCCTTCCGTCCGCCGGCCAAGCAGACGCTTGAGATCCGCGGGTTCTCCAAGAACGGTAAGGAGGTCGCCCTCTTCGTGAAGGACGCGAACCGCGGGGCGATGTTTCAGGTGCGCAAGGTGAACAAGAACAAGCTCGTGAAGAGCTATCCGGTTCGCGGCAGCGAGAAGGGCACCTGGCGAAAGGTCCGTCGCGAGCACAAGATCGTCGAGCCGCTCCATGACGCGCCGGATAACCCGCGTAAGGACCTCACTCTCGTGGTCACCCCTCGGAAGGGTGAGCTCGTGATCCAGTTCTCCCAGGGCGACCAGCTCAAGGAGTACGACCGGGTCGCACTCCTGGAGGGTCGCAAGGGCAAGCCGGCCAAGGCGTTTATCAAGCAGATGGCCTGGGGTCCGAGGGGCAAGAGCGTCGCCATCGTCTACCACCAGAAGGTGAAACACCTCCTCGAGTGGGAGGGTGACTTCGTGCACACCTTCAAGGTGAAGTCCTACCGTCTGGGCATGGAGTAGGCGCGATGGCTCGTCGCAACTCCAGGCAGCTCCGCGCTCGCGCCGCCGACCTCCGTCGGCGTCAGTCCAATGGGCTGCGCAACATGGGCATGGCCATCGTCGCGCTCATCGCGCTCCTGGCTCTAGGAGGTCAGTTCGCCTCTGGAGCCGCGGGGTGCTTTTCGTCGATCACGGAGAGCCCGTCGGCGCCGATCGAGGTCGGCGGCCAGCAGCAGGGCGACTCCAAGTCAGATGAGAAGACCAGCCCTGGTGGTGTCCGTATTCAGGTGAACACCACTCCAGTAGCGTTGCCTTTGGACTCGGACGCCACGCCTTAGAAGTACCGGGCGATTCGCTCCACGATTTCGTCTGCGTCATTGATGTATGGGCAGAATATCACCCACCCGAGGCTGATCCAGCAGGCGCGTCGAAGAGCGGTGCTCTCGCTTGGGAGCGTCGCCGCGGTCAGGATCAATAAGATCCATGCGAATCCCGTGACCGGCGCGAAGGGATAAACCAGCCAAATGAACGCCAGTAATCCGCTCGTCCTCCAAAGGATGGTTCGTGGGCTGCTCCTCAGGACAAACAAGGCGCCGATTCCGACCTCTGCCAACACGGTGATCCAGGAGATGATGACCAACCAGACCCGAGTGCTGTCCGTGCTTGTGAGATAGAAGGCCGCTTCCTCAATGATCCCTGTTCGAATCAGGAGCTGGACCGCCAGAAACTGTTGTCGTCCCAGCTCGGTGAATCCAAACAGCTCTGCCGTCCATGGATTTCTCGATGCGTACAGCTCGAGGAACAGTCCGTTATGCCAGGCCCCAAGGATCAGCTTCTGAAGACCACCCGCGATGAACACGATGGCCAGCATCGTCTTCGCGTTCGTCCTGAGCATGTGCTCGGTGTCGTCGCGGGAGACCGCCAGGGCGCAGCCGATGATCCAGGCCATAATGACCCAATTGTGGTTCCCGACGTCGTACCAGTACCAACAGCTTCCGATCACAACGATAGCGGTCAATGACCACCAAGCTGCTCGACTCCTCAGGTGCCTGGGAGACAAGAGAATCAAACCCGCCGGGATGATCAGGACCTGGCTCGCGACTGCGCTGGTCACACCCTTGATGACCATGAGCAGCGCCGAGAGTCGCAGCACCGGGTCCATCGAGGCCCTCGAGGCCTCTGAGTCGCGCGTCATGGGATCCGACATGTGCCGTCTCTCTTCCACATGACGGACGCCAACGGACGCCTGTGGGTGCGGTTCTCATCAGGCGTGTAAGCGATCTCCGCGACCCGAATCTCGATGCTGGCGATCTCAATCGCGCTTGATGCATCGTTCGCCCGGGTGCGTCGCGCAAACCAGATCTCGTCTAAAGAGAAGGGGCTGGCGCTTCCGGGCTCCAGCGCTGCCTGATACGTGTTCGCCGCATGCTTCGCTTGGCCGTGACGCGAGGCCGGCTCGGAGCTCCACTTGAGGTCGTTCAGCCGCTTCGCTAGATGGCAGAGCTCGGACGTGTTCGGCAAGTTCCTAGCGCGACTATACCCTCGCGCAAACGCGTCCTGGATTCGATAGTTGTGCAGATGATGCGCGCGACCACGCTCGTCGACGAGATAGGCGTCGAGGTATCGCGTCTGCGGAACAGAGAACATCGCGTAGCCACCGAATTTCCAAGGGTTACCATTGCTTCCGTGCACCAAATAGGTGTGTGTCAGCAACAAGAGAACCAGGATCATCACAGGGAAAAACTGCACGACTGGTCGGCGTAGAAAGCCATCCGTGCCCCTGTCAGAGCTGAGCTCCTCGATCGGCTCCACTGTTCCGGGACCCATTTCCGAGTCTTGTTCATGCGATCCATGCATGGCGACGGTATCCCCTGACATCCGAGCGCCGTCAAGGCGATGAACCGTGGATCGGCGGTCCCTACTCACGCGGCGTAATTGTCATTGATAGCCCCGTTTAAAGCAGTCTATGACGCAGTCTATGACGCGGTGTGTCATTGTTTCTTGACGCGTTATGACGCGGCGCGTTATAGGTGCGTCATACTTCCTATGGAGGACAGCCATGAAGGCCCAGACCAAAAAGGTGTTCGAGGACACCGTCACCACGATGAAGAACCAGTTCGGCGAGGCGGAGCGTGTGCTCAACGAGTCGTTCGAGCAGGTCAACACGCGTTTTCAGTCCGCCGAGAAGGACGCCCGTGAGAAGCTCACCCAGCTCCGCGATCAGATCCAGCTCGACGGCGTGAAGTCCCGTCTTGAGACCGTGAACCTGGCCAAGCAGGGCGCCCGCTTCGGCGCCGAGACGGTCGAGCTCCTCGGCCTCGCGCAGGTCGCCGACCTGGAGAAGCTCAGCGCCAAGCTGGACCGCTTCGCCACCAAGGCCGAGACCCTGCGTCGTCGCACGACGGACATCACCGCGCTCAAGAAGGCCGCGAAGGACGCCGAGCGCGCCCAGGCCAAGATGGAGAAGCGAGTGGCCAAGCTCGAGAAGAGCGTCCTGGATCTCTCCAAGAAGCTCGCGGCTGCGAAGGCCAAGAAGGCCCCTGCCGCGAAGAAGCCTGCGACCAAGAAGACCCCTTCGAAGTCGCGCACTGCCAAGAAATAGCGCCCCTCCTTACGCCGCTGTTTCCTGGTCCCGACGAGGAGCGTCACACCGCCATGTGACGCTCCTCGTTTTTTTTCGTCTGATCCCGGTGCTGCCGTGGGCCGCTGTCTGTGATAGAGCCTGCGGCCATGGACGATCACACTCCTGAGGCGCCTTCGTCCGGGGCGCTGGTGCTCACCGCGTGGGTGTTCTACCTGCTGATGACGCTGGTCGGGCTGGGTCTGATGTTGGTCCAGGACCTCCCGTTTGAGGGGGCCATCCTTGGGGACGGCGCGAACGTCGGCTTCGACGCCCTGCTCGGCGCTGGCTGCGGTATCGCGGTCGTTGGCCTCACCTGGTTGTTTCGGGATCTCGGTCCGGTCCGCGAGCTCAACCAGGAGCTCCGCGCGCTCTTGGGTCAGCCCTCGAGCCTGGCCATCGCGGGCCTCGCGGTCTCAAGCGCTATTGGCGAGGAGATCTTCTTCCGGGGTGCGCTTCAACCGCTCCTGGGCTTCTGGATCACGGCCGCGCTCTTCGGACTCCTCCATGGGGGAACGAGCCGCCGTTTTCGGGTCTGGACGATCTTCGCCGTGGCCGCCGGTCTCTTGCTGGGGTGGCTCGCGACCTATACCGAAAACCTCCTGGCCCCTATCCTCTGTCATATGACGATCAACTACTTCAATCTCCACCTGGTCGTCGGGACGGAGTCTTCGTGATCGCGACGGCCGCCACGGCGCTCGACCACAGCTGGCATTACGCGGGCTGGGTGGTCCTGGATCTGAGGTTGCTGATCTTCCTCGTGATCCTCGCCTGCGTCGGCAGCATAGGCGTCTGCCTGGTCCTGGTTAAACCCTGGCGCTGGATCGTCGCGGCCGCCACGTTCATCGTCTCTACGACCGTGCTCCTGACGGCGCTCGTGATCATCTTTAATGGCATCGCGGGCTACCCTGTTTTCGTGATCGAGCGGTTCTTCACCTTTCCGTGAGATCCTCTGATCCCCCTGATCGTGCCAGGGAGGCGGTTTTTTAGACGAGAAACCGGGCCGCGGGTACAACCGGCACGTGGTGGTTTGGAATTCAGCCAAGAGCCGGGACCTTCGCGCGCGTGTCTTCGCGCATGATTCCCTGTGGCGCCGACTCGAGTCTCGAGCCGGTGTAGTAGCTTTGCTGCTCACGATTACGCTGGTTGCGGGGTGCCGTGGACCGGGGCGTAAATCCCGACCTCCGCAGCTGCCCATGGACGTGGTCGCCATGTCGCGCGTCGTGCCCGAGGGCCCGCGGCGAGACGCCAAGCGCGAGGAGTGGAGAATCAAGGGTCGGCGATTCGCCAGGCGCCTCTTCTCCCACAACCCGATGCCTCAGGGCATGCCGAGCCGCGATGACGATCTCTCGCTTCGAGGCCAGCGCCTCCTGGAGACCGTGGACAAGCAGCGCGCGCTCGAGGCTCGAATGAATCCGACGCCCCCGGCCTGGTCCATGGGTGTTGAGCGGCCGCCAGAGCGGACCCACAATGATGTTCCGAGGGAGTGGAAGATCTCCGTGAAGCGCGGCGAGACCCTCGCCCTGCTCGCGCGGTGGTCTCGGACCGAGAAGCAGACCCTGTGGCAGGACAACCGTGAGACGCTGCCGCGTCGCAAGTGGCTTCGGCCCAGCGATGAGCTCACCCTGACCATGAGCCCCAATCAGAAGCTCGCCTTCGATCAGAGCCGCGAGCGCTTCCATAACCGTCGGCTCGAGCGCTACTTCGCCACCCGCTACATCGAGAAGGTCGTGAAGTACCGCGTCAAGCGCGGCGACTACATCTCCAAGGTGGCGCGGCGCTTCGGAAACGTCCCAACCTGGCTGCTCGAGGCCTTTAACCAGAGCGACTTCCGCTCCATTCAGCCGGGCGACACGGTGCTGATCCCGGTCATCGCCAAGGTGGACCGAGAGGACCAACCCAAGGGACAGCTCGTCGTGACCGATGAGCGCGGACGGCCTCTGCGCCCCGAGGAGAAGGCGAGGCTCGAGAATCGCGCCCGCTCGGAGCTGCTGAATCGCGCCCGCCTCTCTATGGACGACTCGAACGTCTTCGAGCGCGAGAACGAGCCCGCGCGACCGCGCCAGCAGGCCGTACCCAAGGACTTCGCGACCCAGTGGGCCGCGGCGCTCCCGTCGGGACCTGCGGGCGAGGCCGTGAGCGAGGAGACACCGCGGATCGAGGCCAAGGTCTCGGCGGCGGTCGACGAGGGCAGCAAGGCCCGACGACAGATCGCCGTGCGTAACGGGGAGACCATCGGTCACTACGCTCGCTGGTCGGGGCTCAGCACACGCCAGATCAAGGCGACCAACCCCGACATGAATCCTGACCGTATTCGCATCGGGCAGCGCCTTGAGCTCAGCCTCGATGACGATGAGTGGGTCCACTTCCTCCTGGCTCGTGCCCAGAAGTCCAAGGCGAGCAAGGGGACGCTCATGGCGCAGGCCGCGTCCAAGGTCTCCGAGGTGCCCACGGCCCAGGCGGTAGCGCCTGTGAAGCCGGCGAAGCTCCCGGCGGTCATCGGGGCGTCGGCCGCGGCCGGTCAGCCCAAGGTCGAAGCAGCAGAGAGCGCCGCGCCCAAGGCCGCCCCGCAGGAGCTGCGAGTCCACCTGGTGAAGCCCGGCGAGATCGCTGGCCGAATCGCGCGCAAGTATGGCGTGACGGTCCGACAGCTCACCCGCGCGAATCCGGACAAAAACCTGGATCGAATTCGTCCCGGACAGGCCCTGAGAATCCCCGTCGGAGCCCCCTGAATTCGATTTCGCGCAACATGCTGAAAACACGCACGTTTTCAGTGGCTTTGGCGCTTTACACCCGCGCGCGCGCGTGATACTTCTCTTCGACACCCCCACACTCGGGGGACTGAGACTGCCAGAGGGAGCATCTCATGAGCGACGAGCAGACAAACATCGATCCAGCGGCCTATGACGCCGACAGCATCAAGGTTCTCAAGGGGCTTGAGGCGGTTCGCAAGCGTCCCGGAATGTACATCGGCGATACCGATGACGGCTCCGGTCTTCACCACATGGTCTTTGAGGTCGTGGACAACGCCGTGGACGAGGCGCTCGCGGGTCACTGCGACCTGGTGTGCGTGACGATTCACATCGACAACAGCATCACCGTCTCGGACAACGGTCGTGGGATCCCCGTGGGCGTTCACGAGGACGGACGTAGCGCCCTCGAGGTCGTGATGACCGAGCTCCACGCTGGCGGCAAGTTCGATGACAACTCCTACAAGGTCTCCGGTGGTCTGCACGGCGTAGGCGTCTCGGTGGTGAACGCCCTGAGCGAGAACCTCACCGTTGAGGTTCGTCGAGATGGAAAGCTTCATCGGCAGCACTTCAAGCTCGGCTTCGTGCAGGGCCCGATGGAGACCCTGGGCGACACGGACGAGACCGGCACGATCGTCACCTTCAAGCCCGATTCGGATATGTTCTCCATCACGGAGTTCAACCAGGACGTGCTGGCGAGCCGACTCCGGGAGCTGGCGTACCTCAACAGCGGGATCACCATCCAGCTCAACGACGAGCGCGCCGACGATCGCAACGTGGAGTTCTGCTACGAGGGCGGCATCCGCTCCTTTGTGGAGAACATCAACAAGACCAAGCACCCCCTTCATGAGGACCCGATCCACATTCTCGACAACAAGGATGGGATCGAGGTGGAGCTGGCACTCCAGTGGAACGACTCCTACCGCGAGGAGGTCTTCTGCTTCACCAACAACATCCGAAATAAGGATGGCGGCACACACCTGACGGGCTTCAAGGGCTCGCTCACCCGCACGGTGAACGCCTATGCAGAGGAGCAGGGTATGCTCCAAAAGCTCAAGATGAGCCTCTCGGGTGACGACATCCGCGAGGGGATCGTCGGCGTGATCTCGGTGAAGGTTCCCGATCCCAAGTTCTCGTCTCAGACCAAGGATAAGCTGGTCTCCAGCGAGGTGAAGACGGCGGTCGAGCAGCTCCTCAATGAGCGCCTCGCTGACTTCCTCGAGGAGAACCCGAACGTCGCCAAGGGCGTCGTGGCCAAGGCGGTGGACGCGGCTCGCGCTCGCGACGCTGCCCGCAAGGCTCGTGAGACCATCCGTCGCAAGGGCGCGCTCGACTCGGCGAGCCTGCCGGGCAAGCTCGCCGACTGCCAGGAGCGGGATCCGTCCAAGGCTGAGATCTACATCGTCGAGGGTGACTCGGCG
>CALCNF010000494.1 GCA_937897815.1 uncultured Pseudomonadota bacterium
CTGCCGAGAGGCCACGAGTCGCATTCGAGCGGGCGGCTTAGGAGGCAGGCTCGTGAACGTGGGCGCGATGCCCGCGGTTCACCCGGCCGCTGGCATGACCGCCTACGGAGCGTCAAAGGCCGCGGTGGTGAACCTGACCCAGGGCCTGGCGGCGGAGCTCGCCGGCGAGGGCATCTACGTAAACGCGGTGATCCCTTCGATCATGGACACCCCAGCGAATCGCGCCGCGATGCCGGACGCGGACCACGAAGCGTGGCCCTCGGTCGATGACGTCGCGGCCCAAATCGTAGACCTGGCGTCTCCGAGGAATCGGGTCACCCGGGGGTCGCTCGCCTTCGTGCTGGGTCAGACCTGACTAGAACTCGCCGCTGACGACCAGGGCGCCTCCGCCGTAGATCGGGACGGCGGTCGCGTTCCATTGAGCTGTCGCCTCACCCTCTGGGGCCGACATCAGATCGTAGATCCCATAGCCGAGGGCACCGGCTCCGACTCCCATCAGGATGAACGCCGTCATCTGCGAGCTCTGGGCCTCCGCCACGAGCGAGTCGTATTCGGACCGTGTGGGTGCCGCTTGCGCCTCATCGATCTTCCCTTGAACACCGCTGAAGACGACACCGCCACCGATGAGCGCCGCGCCGCCGATGCTCATCATCGAGTAGGCGAGGGCCTGGCTCTTCGCAGGCAGGGCCTGAGCGGTCGCCGCCGGGGCCGGCTTCGTCGCGGCCGGGGCCGGGGTCGGCGTGGTGGGGGCGACGGGGGCCGTCTGAACCACCGCTTGCTGGCGCTGCTCGGCGGCGAGGGCGAAGGACAGATTCGAGCCGCGCCCAGCGCTGACGCTGACGTTGCCCTGGGTACCCACGAAGCCGGCAGACTGGATGTTGAAGAAGTGCTGACCGGCGGGGAGGCCCACGGTGCGCGGGGCCTTGAAGCTGCCCTCACCAAGAGACACACGCGCTCCGGCGGGCGTCGTCTTGAAGTTCACCCAGCCCATGGCGGGGCTCAGGGAGGCGCCGGTGGCGGCGAGGCCCTGGTCGATGAGCTGCAGCTCGTCGGGTACGGGGCTCAGGTCCGCGGCGATGAGGTAGGCTTCGAAAGACTCGCGATTCCTCTCAAGTCCCTGGAGGATCGTCGCTCGAATCAAGGCCGTGCTCGCGTTCGGGAGCGCCTTGAAGGCCTGCTCGGCGAACTTGAGCGCTCGCTCCGCGTCGCCATTTCCGTAGGCCTCGTAGGCCTTGCCATAGGCATCCTGGGCGCGCTTCTCGTCTTTGGAGCTCGCGTTCTTGGAGGCGGGCAGATCCGGGATGATCAGGGAGGCGTGGGCACCGGAGGCCACGAGTCCGATCATCGCCAGGGCGAGCGCGCCAGCGGTCAGGAATTTTTTGAGGTCATGGAAGTGCATCGTTTCGTCTCTCCGATCGCTACGATGAAGGCCACGGTGCCCCCGGTTTACGTCGATTTCGCGATCGTGCCAAGTCTCTTTGAGTGATCCGGTTCTTCCGGGACCTCGCGCGCGGCTCACGGGCCCGTGCGAAGGGCCGGCAGATTGGCCGGCGGGGACGCACCGGGGCGTCGCTTGCTGGCACGCTGACCTCGACGCGAGGAGCGCTTTCGCTTGATCGTCTCCAGATTGATGGCCAGTACGACCTGGGCTCCTTCGCCCAGGTTCACCTGTAGCTCTTTGTCCTTTCTGCCATCGGCTCGAACCGTGAGCGTCTCGACGTCCTCGCCGGCTGGCACCTTGACGTCGCATGGGGTGGAGCAAAGGAGGACCTCGCTGTCTCCGTGTGCCCGATAGACGAGGGCGCCCGACGGTTCGCTCGCGAGGACGAGGTGGGCGAGCTTGGGGGTCTCGGGAGCGTCGACTGGCGGCGAGGCGAGGGCCGGGCTGGTCGGGGTCTCACGAGTCGGTTCGATCGCCGGAGCGGGTTCCGCCGGCTCGATCGTGTCCTGAGTCGGAGCGAGGACCGTCGAGGCGTTCGCGCTGGACGTCTTCTTGGGTGCGCCCTGGTTGAACATCGCCATCAGGCCCACGATCGCGAGCGCCAGCAGGACAGAGAAGGCGAGGATCCTCGCGATCGGGCTCGGACGTGAGGTCTCCTCTGTCCCCTCGCCGCTGGGCTCGCGCAAGCCGCTGATCTGGGCGACTGTCTTGAGCTCGTCTTCAGCGGGCTGCACACGAAGGGCGGGCTGCACCAGGACAGTCTTGTCTTCCTGGATCGAGTCCAGGGGGTCTTCGAGTCCTGGGTCGGCGAGCTTCTGGAGCGTCTCGAAGCGCTCGGCGAGCTCTTGCGCGGACTGGATTCGGTTCTTCTTCTTCTTCTCAAGGAGCTGCTGAAAGAGCTCGTTCCACGACCTCGACAGGCGTCCCGAGTCCCCCGGGATGGCCAGGGTGGGTGGCGGATCGTTCACGTGGGCCAGGCTGATGGCCATGGAGGAGTCTCCCGTGAAGGGCATCTCTCCGGTGAGCATCTCGTACATCATGCAGCCGAGTGAATAGAGATCGCTGGCTGGCGTCGTCTTCAGCGCCATGGCCTGCTCGGGCGCCATGTAGGCGGGCGTCCCCTGAGTCATGCCCGTCCTCGTGAGGTTCCCGAACTCGTCGTCCGCCGTGATCACCCGGGCGATTCCGAAGTCCATGACCTTCACGTAGTCATCGTCGCCCTCAACGTGGCACAGGAACACGTTCCCTGGCTTCAGGTCGCGATGGATGATTCCGCTGCTGTGGGCCTCGCCAAGAGACATGCAGATCTGTCGGCAGATATGAGCGACCCGCGAGGGGCGAATCGGGGCCTGACGAGCCACCACATGAGAGAGCTCGAAGCCCGACAGGAGCTCCAGGACAAGGAAGAGGATGTCGTCCTCGGTCGTCCCGAAGTCGATGAGCTGGACGGTGTTCGGATGGCCCAGCTTGCTCATGGCGATCGCCTCGCGCTGGAAGCGCTTCACGAGCGTCTCTCGGAGCGCCGGGTCCGTCGCCCGATCGGGGCGAAGGACCTTTACAGCGACCTCCCGTCCGACGGCCAGCTGAATGGCACGGTAAACCGTGCCGAAGCCACCCTCTCCGAGCTTGTTTCGGATGCGGTACTTCCCCATGAAGTCCCGTCCGACCAGCGGGTCCGTGTAGTCGGAGGTGACGGACACCTCGCGCTCGTCTGCGTCGTCCACCGGGGCGCTCAGTCCGAAGAGGGTATGAGCTTCTGGATCGCGTCGATGAGAACGTCCTCATCCACGATGGGCTTCGACACGTAATCGTTGAAACCCAGGGCGAGGAGATCTTCGCGATCCCCGTACATGGCGTGGGCCGTGAATGCGATCACCGGAATACTGCTCGTACGGGGCTCAGCTCGAAGCCTGCGCAGGACCTCCTTACCGTCCATCCCGGGAAGCGAGATGTCGAGGAGGATCACGTGGGGCTCAAACTGGGGGATACCCGCGACCGCCTCGATTCCATCCTCGAAGAGCTCAAGCTCGAACTCGTCCTCCAGGATCGCCTCGACGAGCAGGCGGTTGTCCGGGTTGTCCTCGACGATCGCGACCTTCTTCATGCGTTCCCCCCATCGTGTTCAATCTGCGCCAGCGCAGCCTGGGCGGCTTCAAAGGCCGCCGTGAGCTCAACCACGAGCGCGGGGATCGTTTCGCTGTCCCCTTCGCGACCCGCGCACTCCACGTCAAACGAGAGCCGCTGGAGTTCCATCGCTCCGACGTTACCGGCGGACGACTTCAAGGCGTGCGCCTCTTTACCTGCCTGCGCCCAGTCTTCGGCGGAGACCGCGCTCTGGATCCCTGCGACCTTCTCGGTCGCGAAGGCGTCGAAGCTCGCGAGCATCTTACCGACGAGTCGATCGCCGCCGATTCGTCTCAGGCGCTCCATGGCGCTCGGATCGAGAACGTCGGTGTGCGTTTGCATATGAACTCTCCGGAGGTGGACCAGCAGATCGGGCGGATGATGCAGACAGCGCGTCGGCCGCGTCAACACGAGAGTTGTTCGGATCGCGCGGGAGCAGGCGCGATGCCCGTGTTTGACGCGCGCGCGAGCGCTGGGCTAGCTTCGGGGTCCCCAACGCCAAGCATTCTATCCCGCCGCTTAGTCTGGAGACTGTTCATGATCAAGGTGAAGCCCGAAGAGTACCGTGTTCTCGTGGTGGACGATGATCCCACGATGCGTCTGATGCTAGGCGCCGTGTTGGAGGGTGACGGGTTCCAGGTTCATGAGGCAGCCGACGGCATCGACGCGTCGCATATCCTCAGCCAGGAAGCGATCGACGTGATCGTAGCGGACTTCAATATGCCTGGTCTCGACGGGCTCGGCCTGCTCCGTCACGCCAAGCTGGCCCGGCCCTCGGCGGTCAGGCTGATGCTCACTGGTAAGGCCGATTTAGAGACGGCCGTGCGAGCGATCAACGAGAGCGAGGTCTTTCGCTTTTTGATGAAGCCCGTGGAGCCCGAGGACCTTCTGCGCCACGTGCTTTCGGGTTGTAAACGTGTGGCTCTCGAGCGGGAGGTCGTGCGCCTCCGGAGCGAGATGAAGGCGCGTGAGAAGGACCTGGCCCGCCTCGAGCAGCGAAGCCCGGGGATCACCCAGGTGGAGCGACGGAGCGACGGCGCATTGGTCCTCGACGACTCCTATTTCTCAGATGACTCGAGCGACTCCGAGCAAGGCTGAGCTGGTGGACGAGATTCGTCGCTATCCGCGACCCGGCGCCATCGCCGTGGTCGCTCTGGCCGTGCTTCCCGCCTTGGTTATGGTGCTAGGTGGGGAGTTCGGTGTTGGAGTTGCGGACCCTGATCCGGTTCGCAGAGCCCACCAGATCATGCACGGAGGTCTCCTCCACACCGCGCTGGAGTGGAGCGCTGTGTGCGCAGGAATCCTCGGCGGGCTGATGTTGCTGGCCCATTACCAGGTCCAGCGCGACTGGATCACGCCGGTGCTCGGGTTCACCTTGATCGGCTCTGGCATGCTCGACGCTGTTCATGTTGTGGCGGCGAGCCGACTGGTCGTCACCCTGGACAGCACGGGCGACTTTGTTCCCATGACCTGGCTCGTCTCTCGCGTGTTCTGCTCAGCGGGGCTCTTGGCTGGCGGCACGTTCTTCCTGGTTCGACCGGTTCACGCCAAGGTGCGGCGCAGCGTGGACACCCAGGTGAGAGGAGCCGTCGGCTCGGTGCTGATCCTCCTGATCGGAGCGGGGATCACCCTGGCGCTCGCCTTCCTCTCCTCGACCTCCCTGATCACCCTGGACCTGAACCCCGAGGCGCTCGTCTCCAGACCTTACGAGCTGGTGCCGCTCGCGCTGTTCATCATCGTCGGGGGCATCGTGGTTCCGAAGCTCCGCGAGCAGGAGCCCGGGGTCTTCACGGACGCGTTTGCGCTCTGCCTGATTCCCCATATCGCGGCCCAGACCTACATGGCCCTGGGCTCTCACGGTGTCTACGACAGCAGCTTTGTGGCGGCGCGCTTCCTGAAGCTCATCGCTTACCTCGTCCCGGCGTCCGCCTTTGTGATTGAGTACGTGCGCGTGCTCCGCGACGAGGCCAAGGTTCAGGCTCGCGTGCGCATGGCCCAGGATGAGGCGACGATCAGTCGTCGCCGCTATCGCGCCCTGGCTCGAAACCTTCCCAACTCGGCGGTCTTCCTCTTTGACTCGAAGCTGAGGGCCTCCGTGGCCGAGGGCAAGGCGCTCCAGTGGTTTCACTGCCGCCCCGAGGACTTCGACGACCGCCAGCTCTCCGACGTGCTGCCCGAGTCCTTCTCGGATCTGGCTCAGCCCGTGTTTGAGCGGGCGCTCATGGGTCAGCGTGGCTCCTTCGAGTACGCGTTCGACACCCGGAGCTTCCTGGTCCACGCGGCGCCCGTAACCGAGGAGCCGGGTGGCGTCTCGGTGGCCATGGCCCTCCTGCTCGACATCACGGAGCAGCGTGAGGCGGAGCGAGCCCTGCGCCTGACCCAGTTCTCCGTTGACGAGGCTGCGGTCTCGATCGCCTGGTTGGATCAAGCGGGGCGGTTCGTCTACGCCAATGAGACGACCAGCCGCTATCTCTCCTATGAGCCCAGTGAGCTCCTCTCGCTCTCCCTCTACGATGTCGATCCTGACTTCCAGGAGTCGGACTTCGCCGCACACTGGCAGCGCGTGAAGACCGCGACGCACCTGGTTCGAGAGGGGCACATGCGGAAGCGCGACGGGACCTACCTCCCGGTGGAGGTGACTTGGCGCTACCTGGGCTATGACGAGCGGGAGTACCTCTGCGCCTTCATCCATGACATCAGCGAGCGCGTCTCTCGAGTCCAGCTGCTCGCGGACAAGGAGGCGGCTGAGCAGGCGAACCGGGCCAAGAGCCAATTCCTCGCCAACATGAGTCACGAGCTTCGAACGCCGCTGAACTCGGTGATTGGCTTCGCGAACGTGCTCCTGAAGAACAAGCAGGGCAACCTGATCGACAAGGATCTGAAGTACATTCAGCGAATCCAGTCGAACGGCCGACACCTTCTCTCGCTCATCAACGACGCCCTTGATCTCTCCAAGGTCGAGGCTGGCAAGATGACGATGATCGTTGAGGGGGTGAACCTGGAGATCCTCCTCAAGGAGATCATCGAGGAGATGGCCGTGCAGGTCCGCGACCGGCCGGTCGAGTTGAAGCTCGATGTTCAGGTCGCCAGCCCGGTCGTTCAGACGGACCTGGGCAAGCTGCGCCAGATCATCATCAACCTGCTGGGCAACGCGGTGAAGTTCACCCACGAGGGGCACGTTCTGGTTCGCGTGCTGCCCGAGGTGTCCGAGCCTGGGATGCTGCGTCTCGAGATCGAGGACACGGGCATCGGTATCCCTCCCGAGAAGCAAGAGGTGATCTTCCGTCCATTCCAGCAGGCCGACGAGCAGATGGATCGTCAGTATGGCGGCACGGGTCTCGGGCTCGCGCTCGTGAAGAGCATGGCGGACTTCCTCGACTTCCGAGTGCAGTGCGAGAGCGTCGAAGGGGAGGGGTCCACCTTCCGGCTGATCATGCGCCGGGAGCGCGCGGGCGTCGACACCCGGCCCATCAGCATCACACCCTCTCTGGGGACCAAGATGCCCGAGGTCGTGGCCGCCGATACCGAACGCCCGGCGGTCACCGACGCCGGCGAGCCTCTGGTGCTCGTGATCGACGACAACATGGACGCCCGCGTGCTCCTCACGAACGCCATCGAGGAGGTGGGCGTTCGCGTGGTCACAGCGAACTCCGGCCGGGACGGCCTCCGCATGGCGCGTGAGCTCCAGCCGGACCTGATTCTTCTCGACCTGCTGATGCCTGAGATGGATGGGCGCGAGGTGCTCAAGCGCCTGCGGTCGGCCCCAGCGCTGGCGGACGTTCCCGTGGTCGTCGTGAGCTTCGTGGCCAATGAGCAGCGGAAGTATCTCAAGAACGTTCAGGGCGTGATCAACAAGCCCGCCTCCCGTGAGGAGATCCACCAGGCCGTGCACGACTGCCTGGCTCGCGAGCGCATGCGCCTGTTGGTCGTGGATGACGACGAGCTCATTCGCCAATACGTGATGACCTTGCTCACGGGATCCGGAGTCCAGGTCAGGACCGCGGCCAACGGTGAGGCCGGTCTGCGACTCCTGAAGTCCTACTCCGCCGATCTGGTCATCGTGGACCTGGGCATGCCGGTCATGGACGGATTCGGTTTCATCGGTGGAGTTCGCTCACACCCTCGCTACGCAGAGCTTCCCATCGTCGTGATCACGGGCCGAGACCTGACGGACGCCGAAGAGCGCTTCCTGACCGATGAGGCCTCCCTGATTCTGCATAAGGGTGCCGAGGTGGGTGAGCGGCTCCCGGAGATCATCGAGACGGCTAGACGAGGGC